>CAJXKY010000019.1 GCA_913055675.1 uncultured Halanaerobiales bacterium | reverse complement strand
TTAAATCCTTTTTCCCAAACTTGGCCATCCCAAGCTTGTTTGAAGTGTTCTTCAGCTTTTTCAAGATCTAATTCATAAACTGCAGAATCTTCATCATATCCTAGTAATGGATCAACAATAGGACCACGAAGCTTTTTAGACTGTCCCTGTCTTACTTCTTCCATAAATGCTTTGTAATTAAATACATAACTGAAACCTTTTCTTACATGAACATCTGTAAAGAAGTCAGCTGGAATACCTTCCCCATCTAATTTTCCGCTACCTATATAATCATTACCTTTAGTATTGATTGTCCAGTTAAATAACATATCTAAGTTCTGTAATACTGGAATACCTTTTTCAATTCTAATATTTTCATTTCCTTCAATTTGTGAGAAATATTGATAATCTAATGCTATTGAATCAGCATCACCACGTTGTAGAAGTAAAATACGTGTAGTTGGTTCATCAATATTCTTAATTATAACAGTTTTAAAGTCAGCAGGTTTACGCCAATAATTTTCATTTCTCTTAAAGACTACACGATCTCCATTTACCCATTCGGTTAATACAAATGGTCCAGTACCCATCATTGTATCATAAAGTGGGTCATCTTCTTTAACTGGATCGTGATAATCTGCTATTGTTTCCGGGCTACCATCCCAAGCCCCTTGTTCAATACTCCATTCTTTATTAAGTATACTTGACCAAGCAGCATGTTGAGCTACAATATTTAAGAATGGAGGATAAGGATTAGCTAGATGGAATGTAACTTCGTTACCATCAATAGTTATCTTTTCATCTAATACTTTATAAACTTCAGCTGATTGATCAGCTGTTAATTTTGTTGGATCTTCTACACCAACAACCTCTTCAGTTACATCAGATAATGAGGCTGCATATCCAAAGAGAGGTTCAAAAATCATCCACATTGGACCAGCTGTACGATCCATAACCATACCTCTCATGAAACTATACTTAACGTCTTCTGGAGTTAAAGGATCTCCATTACTAAATTGAACACCTTCCCTTATTGGGAAAGTATATTCTGTACCATCTTCAGAGATAAGACCATTTTCTCTGGAAGGTACTTTAGTTGCTAGTAAAGGTGAAAATTCATTAATTGATTCACCTTGATACTGAATTAAACATTCATATACATTATCAATAACTTCTGAACTAGCTGTGTCATATGAATAATGTGGATCTAATGTACTTTGATTCCCAATTGTTACATGAGTATAAGTATTTGGGTTTTTCACATCTTCCTGTGCTCCTACGATACTAACTACTGAAAATACTAAAATTAATGACAACAATAATACACCAAATTTATTCTTCATTAAAATTTTTCCCTCCTTGAATTAATACTAACTTATTTGAAAATTTTAACTTGAATTACAAATTCCTAAACTACCTTTAAACTCACCTCCTTTAAAATATAGAAAGATTTTTGATCCTGAGTAGGATCAATAAAACTTAAATTACTATTGAATTCTCAATAAACTCTATTAATATATTCTATGAAATCAGTTGAATTCCTTCCTGTTAATATAAAAAATCCACTGTGGAAATAGTTATGAAGATTAACAAATTATAAGGCTAATTTCTATTTTTAATCAATTTATTAATTTTATTACTTAAATCTTCTATAGACCCCTCATTTGTGATTACTACATCAGCTTTTTTAATTTTTTTATCAAGATCCATTTGCGAATTAATTCTATCTAAAGCTTCTTTTTTATTAAGTTTGTCTCTTTTTTTCAACCTCTTGATTTGAATTTTTTTATTGGCAAATATAACCCATGTTTCATCAACTTTATCATCTAAAGAGGTCTCAAATAATAATGGAGCATCTAATACTATCAATTCACTCTCTGATTCTTTTAATTTTTTATCTATAATTTCCAATATTTTCGGATGGGTTATTTTTTCTAGTTTTTTTAGTTTTTTATTATTTTTAAATACAATTCTACCTAGCTTTTTTCTATCAATTTTACCATTTGCAGCCATAATATTATCATCAAATTCTTCTTTGATTTTCTTTTGTACATCTTTATACTCTAAAACATTATGGGCTATTTTGTCTGCATCAATAACCTCAATATTTAAATCTTCTAATATCTCACTAACAGTACTTTTACCAGTTGCAATACCTCCAGTTAATCCTATAATCAAAATGAACCTCCTTAATCTTGACAATTCGGACAAAATCGAGCGGTGCGTCCACTAACATTCTTTTTTACAATTTCGTCGTCACAATTAGGACACTTTCCACCTTCTTTTTTATATACATTTAATTCATTTTGAAACTTTCCGGCTTTTCCTAGAGCATTTACATAATCACTAACAGAAGTCCCACCCATTTTAATACCTTTTTTTAGTATTTCTCTTATTGCTTTATATAATCTTTCTATTTCTTTCTCACTAAGCTTGTTCGCCTTTTTATCAGGCCTAATTTTTGAAAGAAACAATGCTTCATCAGCATATATATTACCAATTCCAGCAATAAATTCTTGATTCATTAAAAGTGGTTTTATCATACCTCTTCTATTTTTTAACATTTCCTTGAATAATTCTAGAGTGAATTCATCACTAAGCGGTTCAACTCCTAAATTATTTAAATTACCTGCTTTATCAACATTTTGCTCATCTATTAAATATAATCTCCCAAATTTTCTTACATTATTAAATCTTAAATCAGTATTGCCATCAAATTCAAATACCACATGAGTATGTTTTGCTCTGTTTTTCTCTCGTTTTTTAAAAAGTAATTTACCAGACATTCTTAAATGTACTACAAGCCTTTCAGAAGTTTTCTCGAAATGAAATATAATGTATTTTCCTCTTCTTGAAAGTGATTTTATAGTTTTACCTTCACTCTTCTTAATAAAATTATTTTTCTCAGGAAAACCAATAACAGTATCATCATAAATATAGGTATTTATTATTTTTTTCCCTTTCAATATATCATTTAAACCAGTTACTACAGTTTGAACTTCTGGTAACTCGGGCATTTTATACACCTCTACTGTTCTATTTTATACTCAGTTTGTTCTTTTAAATTATTACCTGTCTTTAAATCTACAATTACTGGTACATCTAAATCTACAGCTTGTTCCATTTTATTTTTAACCAATTTAGCTGCTTGAAGAAGTTCATCTTTCGGAACTTCAAAAACAATTTCATCATGTATTTGTAGAAGCATTTTTGTTTTTGTATTTTTAGTATTTAAAGCATTATAGACCTCAATCATAGCAATTTTCATAATATCAGCAGCACTTCCCTGGATAGGAGTGTTTATTGCAGCTCTTTCGGCAAAAGAACGTCGATGGTAATTGCTACTGTTTATACCTTTAATATATCTCATTCTATCAAAAATGGTTCTAACAAAACCTGCCTCTTTAGCCTTTTTAACAATATCATCCATATATTTTTTTACACCAGGAAATCTATTGAAGTATTTATTTATATATTCTTCAGCTTCTTTATTTGAAATTTCAAGGTCTTTAGCTAGACCATAAGAGCTCATACCATAGGCAATACCAAAATTAATTACCTTAGCGTGTCTTCTTAAATCAGAAGTAACTTCTTTTTTAGGCACTTCAAAAACTTCTGAAGCAGTTTGAGTATGTATGTCCTGCCCCTCACTAAATGCTTTAATCAGCTGTTCATCTTGACTAATATGAGCTAATACCCTTAATTCAATCTGTGAATAATCGGCAGATAACAATACCCAATCTTCCTTTTCTGGAATAAATGCTTTTCTAATTTTTCTTCCTTCTTCTGTTCTAATCGGTATATTTTGTAAATTAGGTTCTGTACTACTTAACCTTCCTGTGGCTGTAACCATTTGATTAAAATTAGTATGAATTCTTCCGGTTTGATCATTAATTAGTTCAAGCAAAGGATCAATATAAGTTGATTTTATTTTTGAATATTTTCTATAATCCATTATCAAAGGTATAATATCATGTTTACCTTCTAATTTTTCTAATACCTCTATACTAGTAGAATAACCTGTTTTTGTTTTTTTGATAACAGGAAGTTCTAATTTTTCAAACAAAATTTCACCCAATTGTTTGGGCGAATTCATATTAAATTCTTCGCCTGCTAACTCATAAGTCTTTTCTTCAATAGTACTTAGTTTATTGCCAATTTCTTTAGATAACTTTTCTAAAAATTCTTGATCAGCATAAATTCCATTTAACTCCATCTTAGCTAATATTTTAATTAAAGGAAGTTCAATGTTGGTATACAAATCCCAAAGATCTCTTGATTTTAATTTATCAGTATATACTTCATTAAGTTCATAAAGATAATTCAAAAGTTGTGCTTCTTTATTATCAGCTTGTTCTAAATCATCTTTAGATACATTAAATTCTCTCATTATCATATTTTCTATTTCAAGGGGCGTTTCGTCAGGATTAAGCAAATATGAAGCTAATTGAGGGTCGAAATTTAAACCTCTAATTTCTATATCTCTTTCTTTTAGATATTTTACATTTTTTTTACTATCAAAAGATAATTTTTTAATTTCTTCATTTTCAAATATATTAATGAATCTTTCTTTATATTGATCAAAAGGTTTAAACTTACATATGCTATCTTCTAATTTTATTAATAATTCATTTTTATTTTTATTTATAGTAAAAGCAAACAACTTCTTGTTTTCAATCTTTGAAATAAGATTACCTAAATCCTCATTATTTTCAATTTCATTATAACTCAATTCTTTTAATTTTTCTTGAATCTCATCTTCAAATCTATCTAAGAGAGAATTGAATTCTAATCTTTTGAATAGATTAATAACTTCTTCAAAATTAGGATCTTCTAACCTTAAATCTTCAAAAACCAAATCAACATCTACATCTGTTACAATTTTACCTAATTTTTTACTCATTTTAGCCTGCTCTGAATATTTTCGTAAATTTTCCTTCCTTTTTTTACCAGATACTTGATCTATATTATCTAACACATTTTCCATGTTATCAAATTCTTTAAGTAACTTAGTTGCTGTCTTTTCTCCAATACCAGGAACCCCTGGAATATTATCAGAATTATCTCCCATTAAACCTTTCATATCTACTAACTGTCTGGGCTCTAATTCATATTTTTCTTGTACTTTCTCAGTATTGTATTCTACAATATCAGTGATTCCTTTCCGCGTATAAATGACATTGATATGTTCATCAATCAGCTGTAGAGCATCTCTATCCCCAGTTACTATTTTAACATCTATCCCTTTTTCGGATCCTTCTTTAGCAATTGTACCGATTACATCATCGGCCTCAAAACCTTCTTTTTCTACAATAGGTATATTTAATGATTTTAGTACCTCTTTGATCAAATCTATTTGAGGAATGAGTTCATCAGGAGTTTTTTTCCGTCCCGCTTTATAATCTTCATATTCTTCATGACGAAAAGTTGGCCCCTTTAAATCAAATGCAACTGCAATATGGTCAGGTTTTTCTTCATCTATAATTTTAAAAAGCATTCTTGCAAATCCAAACACAGAATTAGTATATTCACCAGATTCTGTAGTTAAAAGAGGAAGTGCATAAAATGATCTGTGGGCTAGACTGTGTCCATCTAGTAGATATAATTTCTCCATTATTAATATCAACTCCTCATAGATATTATATTCCTGAAAAAGCAATAAATACCTTTATAATACAAATTCAATAAATATATATTTATAAAAGAATATAATATCTAAACATATAAAGTCTTTATATATTAATAAATCTTTTATTTTGTTTTTATAATTATCAATGATTTTATCTTTGTAACATTGTCAATTCAGTATTTATTATTAGTATTTTAAGTGAAATTAGACTAAAAGTAAAGTAAAATACTTAATTTTTAATTTTATAAAAATTTAGATAATTTAATAAGGTTTTTTATATTATCTCCATTTTTTCTTTTTTAAGAATGGAGACTAACAAAATGTTCTATTGATCTATCATATGTTTTCTCAGCTTCATCAGGAAAAAAACAAGCCGGCATCTCATTCATTTTTTGGTGATATCTAATACATTCACAACATTTTCCTTTTCTAGGACAAGGTTCATATGTACAATTGCAATAATCCATATTTAACTCATGGTTTTCACATTTTGACATACATATCCTCCCTCTTTGATTAAATTAATAATTATAATATCATTATGAATATATTTTAATAGCTTTTATTCAATTACATATATTTCATCACCTGTTTTAATTATACCACCTTTAACTACTTTCGCAAATATACCTTCTTTAGGCATAATACATTTTCCAACTTGTTTTAAAATTTCACAACCATGGTGGCATTCTTTTCCAATTTGAGTTACTTCTAATTTAACATCATCACCTATATTTAAGATTGTACCAACTGGCAGACTATATAGTTCAATTCCTTTAGTAGTTATATTTTCTGCAAAATCACCGAATTCTAATTCTAAATCCATCTCCAATTGCTCCATCTTTTCTATACTTTCTATACCTAGCAGACTCACTTGACGGTGCCAATTTCCCGCATGAGCATCCTCTTCAATTCCAAATTTTTCAATTAACTTAGCTTCTTTTATGTTTTCTTTTTTAGTTCCCTTTTCTCGACTTATACAAACTGCTTTAACCTTACCATCCACTTTTATTCCTCCTCAACTCTAATATAGTGTCCACTTTTACCACCAGTTTTTTCAATTAACCTAATATCGCCAATTACCATATCTTTATCTACAGCTTTACACATATCATAAATAGTTAAGCCAGCAGCTGAAACACCGTGTAGTGCCTCCATCTCAACACCAGTTTTATCATAGGATTTTACTGTTACTTCTATTTCAATAGTACTATTATCTTGATATGAAAATTCTACATCGATTCCACCTATTGAAATAGGATGACACATTGGAATTGTATCTGCAGTATTTTTAACAGCCATTATCGCAGCTATCCTAGCTGTCTCCAAAACTGGTCCTTTTTTAATATTATTTTCTTTTATTCTATTAAGAGTTTCTCTATCCATTTTAATTATTCCTTTGGCACTAGCTTTTCTTTGTGTTTTTTCCTTATCAGAGATATCTACCATCTTTGCATTACCTTTATCATCTATATGACTAAAATCCCCCATCAATTTAACCCCCTATACTATGCATACTCTTTTTATTATTCTTTAATATATTATCGTATCCATAATGTGGACTTTTACTTTTTATAGATTTCAAAAAGATTTCTTTAATCTTTTTTTCATTCAATAATTCATTGTTAGAATAAAGTGAAGTCTCATCTTCTTTTAACAAACATGACCTTAACTTTCCATCAGAAGTTAACCTTAACCGATTACAATCATCACAAATATTATGGGTGAAGGGAGAAATGAAGCCCAGTTTGCCCTTAAAGCCTTCTATTTTAAAATAACGGGCAGGACCATTTCCTTTTACATCCACTGCTTTGAGAGTATATTTGTTTTCCAATTTATTTTTAATTTCTTTTAAGGAAATGTGATTATCGTTATTTTTTCCATTTCCAATCGGCATGTACTCTATAAATCTCAAAACAATATCTTTTTCATCCATAAAACTAATAAAGTCTTCTAATTGATCCTCATTATGACCTTTTATTAAAACAGTATTAACTTTGACAGGATTTAAATCTAACTCTTTTGCCTTATCAATACTATCCAAAACATTATTTAACCTGTCTTTTCCTGTAATTTTTTTATATTGGTTTCTATCTAAAGTATCCAGGCTTATATTTATTCTATTTAATCCTTTTTCTTTTAAAGTTTTGGCTTTTTCTGCAAATAAAACTCCATTTGTTGTCATGGTTATTTCATCAATACCCTCAATAGAATTAATCATTTCTATTAATTCTTCGGAATTCAACCTGGCTAATGGCTCCCCCCCAGTAATTCTCACTTTTGTAATTCCTAATTGAGAAGCTATTTTAGTTACTTTATATATCTCTTCATAATCCATTATATCAGAATGATTTTTTAAATCTAAACCATCTTCCGGCATACAATAAAAACATCTGAGATTACATCTATCTGTGATAGATATTCTTAAATAATTAACATTCATGTATAACTCTCCTTCTAGTCGACTTTACCAAATGAACAATGTGGATACTGGCAAACAGGGCAATGATGGCATAAACCTCCATAAGAAAGATTAACTAAATCGTCTCTTGTAATATTTTCTCCAGAAAGTACTCTAGGATAAATTATATCAAATACTGTAATCTCTTCAAATATTACACAAGCCGGCAAACCTAAAATAGGGACATCGTCTAGATAGGCAACCATTAGTTTATTCCCTGGAAGTACTGGTACGCCATGTTTTACTACTTCTGCTCCAGTATTTTTAATTCCTAATGGAGTTACATCATCAGGATCAACAGACATTCCCCCACCGGTAATTAATATATCAGCACTTTTATTTTTTAAACTAATTAAAGCCTCTGTAATCTTTTCAGGATCATCAGGTACATATTCATGATCTAATAAATTGCCTCCCCATCTATTAAATTTTCTTTTTAAGGTTGGCAAGAACTTATCTTCAATACGTCCTTCATAAACTTCATTTCCAGTTATAACAATACCTACTTTTGAATTTTGGTATGGAATCAATTCAAAAAGCTCTCGTTGATTTAATATTTCTTCTACTTTTACTATTTTCTCTTTTTCGATGGTCAGAGGATTAATTCTAATACCTGCAACAATCTCATCGGTCTTTACAGGTATATTATTTTGTGCTGCAGTTATAAGTATATCATCTTCTGAATTTACTTCAAAAAGTAATTCCTTATCTAATTTTAATATTCCCTCTTTCTCAGCAATTAAAGATATTTTACCTTCATGTGGTTTACTTAAAGTTAAATTGCTATTTTTAATTTTATTAGACATTCTTAGGGCAGCTTCATCTTCATGTAAAGTATTATCATCAAGTTCAAGAATATAGATACTTTCCTTACCCATATCTTTTAGAATTTCTATATCCTCTTCTTTAATTATATCACCTTTTTTAAAACGTGCCCCTTTATATTCATCGGGAATAATTTGAGTCATATCATGGGCAATAACATTCCCTGCTGAATTTTCAACTGATATTTTTTTTATACTCATTGAAATTCACCTCTTCTGTAGAATTGAAACTAATAAATCGATCTCCTAAAAATTTAAATTCTCTTTTGCTATGTGTAACATAGATAAATGGAATCTTCCATTCTCTTTGTACTAATTTTATTTCATTCATTAATTTATTTTTTAACTCATTATCTATGGAAGACAGAGGTTCATCTAAAAGAAGTAGTTCGGGTTCAATCATCAAAGCTCGTGCCAAAGCTACCCTTTGTTTTTCCCCACCAGATAATTTACTAGGATATCTACTCTTTAAATCTCTAATATGACATTTATCCATTATTTTATCAATCTTATCTTTATCTAAATCATCATCTTTTTTGCTATAAAGAATATTTTCATAAACATTTAAATGAGGAAAAAGTGCATAATCCTGAAAAATATAGCCTATTTTTCTCTTGAATGGAGGTATATTTATTCTTTTCTTTGCAGAATAGATAGTTTTCCCATTTAATTTGATTTCTCCCTCATCAGGAGTGTTTAAACCCGAAATACAATTCAAAATTGTTGTTTTACCTGAACCAGAAGGACCATAAAAAATCATAATCTCTTCCTCAAGTTTAAATTTTTTACTTAGCTTTATATCTCCAACTGTTTTAGATATATCAATTTCTAAACTCATTGTCTAATACCTCCATAATCATAAATATTCCTATTATACATCTGCAGTATTCCCATTATTATTATTGAAAAAATTATCATCACAATTGATACAGTTACCGCCATCTCCAGGTCACCAGTTGTCATGTTTAAATACACAGCAATTGGCAAAGTTTCGGTCTTTAATCTTGTAGCTCCTGCTAACATAACAGTCGCCCCAAATTCTCCCATTGCTCTTGCCCAAGCTGTTGTAACTCCAGTAATTATTCCTTCTTTTGACAGAGGTATGGTAATATTTTTAAAAACCTGGAAATGATTATCTCCTAAGGTCATTGCTGCTTTCTCTAACTTAGGATCTACATTTGAAAATGCGATCTTTAGACTTCTTATCAATAAAGGCGCTACAACAACAAATTGAGCCATCACAATCCCTAATTTTGTAAAAACAAAGTTTAGACCAATTTTAGCCAATTGGTTTCCTCCAATTGGTCCTAGTAATATTAATAAACTTAAGCCCAATATGATTGGTGGTAACACTAATGGTATGTCTAAAATAATATCTATAATTCTCTTAAATTTAAAATCATATCTTGATAAAACATAAGCCGTAGGAACTCCAAATATAATAGCTAAAATCACTGCACTCAATGAAGTAGTAATACTTAAAATAAGTGAAAAAGAGACTTCTTTACTATTAATTAATAAATTCAATAAATTAGTAGATTTAATATAAATTGTAGGTGAAATCAATACTAATATAATAAAAGCTGCAAAAATAGCAAATATACTTAACATAATTATTTTAAAAATATTGTATTTCATTATTTCACCTTTTCGTTATAATTATTATAGCCATACTTTTGGAATATATCTTTTCCCTTAGGACTAGTTATATAATTCAAAAATTCTTCTGCTTTTTCTGAATTTGTACTATATTTCAATTTACCGATACTTATATCCTTTATGATATTATTTTCTTCAGGAATCTTAACCATTTTTAATTCTTCCCTATTCTCAAAATAATTTGCCTTCCATACAATACCTGCATCAGCTTGGTTTAGTAAAATATACATCTTAACTTTATTTACTGTTTCAGCATTGGAAATAATATTTTTTTGGATATCTTCTGATATCTCATTTTTTTCAAAAATCTCTTGTGTAACTTTTCCAATGGCAGCACTATTATCGGCAATAATTATTTTTTTGCCAGGTAATAGAATATCATTAAAAATATTTATATTATTTTTGTTTTCGTTCGGTACAATAATAACCGGAGTATGTTTTGCTATTCTATGACGTTTAATAATAATATTTTGCTCAAATAGTTGATTTACATACCAACTATCTGCCGCTATATAAATATCACCCTGTTTAACAGTTTTAATTTGATTCATTAATACCCCTGAGGCATTAAACTGAATGTTAACATTTATATCCGTTTCTTCTTCAAAGTTTTTTGATATTTCCTCCATGGGTTTCATTAAACCTGCCGCCGAATATATAAATAAATCACTTTGAGCTGATATATTTATGCTTAAAACAAGTATTAAAGTTATTACTAAAATAATTGATTTTTTATTCATCCCTTAGCACCTCTATCTCGTTATATTTGGTCAAGCATAACGATTTTAAAAAAATATTTTTTTACTGACTCGATATGTATTATAACATATCTCTACTACTATGTCATTGTGAAAATAAACAAAATATCATTATATTTACTTAAAAATTTAATGATTTTCCAAATACATCACCTTATTTGAATATATAAATAACTATTGACACATTATTTTACTTATGGTAGAATTTTATTGTAATTCTGATTATGTTACTCAACTTTTATTATCATTTTACTATAATTATAAGTAAAATGCAAAATTTTGGAGGTATTAATATGAATGAAATATATTTAGACCATGCTGCTACCACTCCAATGGATGTAGAAGTTATTAATACGGTTAATAAATATATGGAGGATTATTATGGTAACCCTTCTAGTATTTATAAAACCGGACAAATTGCGAATAATAAATTAAACGAGGCCAGAAAAACAATTGCTGAATTAATAAATGCTAACGATTTTAGAGAAATAATATTTACAAGTGGGGGAACAGAATCTGACAACCTCGCCATTAAAGGTGCTGCTCTTGCACTCAAGGATCAAGGAAACCATATTATTACAACAAAAATAGAACATCATGCTGTGTTACATACATGTGAATATTTAGAAAAACACCACGATTACGAAGTAACCTATCTAGATGTGGATGAAAAAGGATTTGTAAAAATTGCAGATATAAAAGAAGCGCTAAGAGAAGATACAGTATTAGTATCTATAATAACTGCTAATAATGAAATAGGTACCATTCAACCTATCAAAGAAATTGGTACTTTCTTAAAAAACAAAGATGTATATTTTCATACTGATGCAGTTCAGGCAATTGGCCAGATCAAACTTAATGTACAAGAAATAAATATAGATTTGCTTTCAGCTTCTGCTCATAAAATTCATGGGCCTAAAGGAGTAGGAATGCTTTATATAAAAAAAGGTACAAAACTAGTTCCCCAATTAAATGGTGGGGCTCAAGAAAGAAATAGAAGAGCCG
Source organism: uncultured Halanaerobiales bacterium (assembly GCA_913055675.1). GTDB lineage: Bacteria > Bacillota > Halanaerobiia > Halanaerobiales > M55B127 > M55B127. The sequence continues at coordinate 28,881 of CAJXKY010000019.1, read as the reverse complement.
GTACTGAAAATTTACCAGGGATCATGGGTTTTAAAAAGGCCGTCGAACTAGTAATGGAAAACCGACAAAAATATGTTGAAAAAAATTCCTATTTAAGAGATAAATTGATAAATGGAATTGAAAAAAGCATTGATGATGCTGTTCTTAATGGGCCACGTGGTTCTAAAAGATTATCCAACAATGTAAACTTCTGTTTTAAATACATTGAAGGTGAATCAATTCTATTAAACCTAGATATGCTTGGAATAGCTGCTTCCAGTGGTTCTGCTTGTACATCAGGTTCACTAGACCCTTCTCATGTATTATTAGCCATTGGGCATAGTAAGGGAACGGCTCATGGTTCCTTAAGATTATCATTAGGTAAAGATAATACAGAACAAGAAATTGATTTTGTTTTAGAAAAATTACCAGGAATTATTCAAAGAATTAGAGATATGTCACCTTTATATATTAAAGAAAAAGAAAGGAGTTAGGTTATTATGTATTCTGAAAAAGTAATGGATCATTTTCAAAATCCTAGAAATGTTGGAGATTTAGAAAATCCGGATACAGTTGGAGAAGTTGGAAACCCTTCTTGTGGTGATATTATTCAACTGTTTTTGAAGATAGATGATGAAGTGATAACAGATATTAAATTCAAAACTTTTGGCTGTGGAGCTGCGGTAGCAACAAGTAGCCTTACAACAGAATTAGTCAAAGGTAAAACGATTGAAGAAGCACTGAGGATTAGTAAAAAAGATATCGCAGAAAAACTAGGCGGGTTACCTCCTAATAAAATGCATTGTTCTAACTTGGCAACAGATGCTTTAAAAGATGCAATAGATAATTATCGTGGAGAAGATGAATAATATCTTAAATATATTATACGAGGATGTTTAAAATGAAAAAAATATTAGTTGCAATGAGCGGTGGTGTAGATAGCTCTGTAACTGCAGCTTTATTAAAAGAAAAAGGATATAAAGTAATTGGAGGTACCATGGAAATATTTCCTGATTATGAACAAAAACCAATAGATGAAGGTGGCTGCTGCTCATTATCTTCAATTGAAGATGCTAAAATGGTAGCTCATAAGCTAGACATACCACATTATACCTTCAATCTAAAGGAAGTTTTTCAAAATGAAGTTATTGATGATTTTGTAAATGAATATAGTTATGGAAACACTCCTAACCCTTGTATAGTCTGTAATAAAGAAATTAAATTTAAGGCTTTGCTAAAAAAAGCATTAGAACTAGATATGGATTATATAGCTACTGGTCATTACGGTAAAATTGATAAAAATGAAAATGGTAGATATATTTTACAAAAAGCCCGTGATAAGAACAAAGATCAAACTTATATGTTGTATGGCTTTACCCAATTTCAACTTGAACATACTTTACTACCTTTAGGTGATTATCAAAAAAATGAAATTAGAAATATTGCAAAAAAATTAAATTTCTCGGTTCACGATAAACCTGACAGTCAAGAAATTTGCTTTGTTCCTGATAATGATTATAGTAGATTTTTAGAAGAAAATTATCCTGAAATTATAGAACACGGTCCGATACTGGATACAGATGGAAACAAGCTAGGAGAACATAACGGATTATTTAACTACACAATTGGACAACGAAGAGGTTTAGGTATTTCAGCTCCATATCCTCTTTATGTTAAAAAGCTTGATGAAAAAAATAATGCAGTTATTGTAGGTAAAAAAGACGAACTATATTTTAAAGGTTTAATTGCGGAAAATATAAATTTCCTGTCAGTACCTAATATTGCAGAACCTACAACTGCGAATATTAAAATTCGATATAATAGTCCTGTATTCAAAGCTGAATTGATACCATTAGATGATAATAATATAAAAGTATTTTTTGAGAATAAGCAAAGAGCAGTTACTCCCGGCCAATCTGTGGTTTTTTATGATCAAGATACAGTTGTTGGTGGAGGTTTAATTAAAGAAGGATTTTAAGTACTCGATTACTTATTTTCAAGTATATGACTTAATCCCTGTCTAAATAGACAAATAACGTGTTCATCATCTAAGGAGTAATAGACTGACCTCCCCTCTTTTCTAAATTTAACCAGTTTATTATTCCTTAGTACCCTAAGTTGATGAGAAACAGCTGAAGGACTCATTTCTAAAATTTCTGATAAATCACACACACATGACTCTTTTTCTTTCAAAGCATGTAAAATTTTTATCCTAGTTGGATCTCCTAACACTTTAAATGTTTCTGACAAATCAAAAATTATATCATCATCTAATTTCTTTTCTTTTAAAATATTAACAATCTCAGTATCTGGATTAAACTCTTCACACTGGCCGCACAATTTTTCTTTGGTCAACATATTAATATCCCCCTCCTTCTATCTTTTTATAATTCTAGCCGAATTTAAAACTGCAAGTATAGCGACCCCTACATCAGCAAAAACCGCTTCCCACATAGTTGCCATTCCTAATACTCCTAATGATAATACAATACCTTTTACTCCTAATGATAATACAATATTTTGCCAAACGATTTTACGAGTCTTTTTCGCAATTTTTAGAGCCTCATCTAATTTTGATGGTTCATCAGTCATCAGTACTATGTCAGCAGCTTCAATGGCCGCATCTGATCCTAATCCTCCCATTGCAACACCTATATCAGATCTTGCTAAGACAGGAGCATCATTAATTCCATCACCTACAAAAATTAGTTTATCGTTAGGATTTTGTTGATCTAATATTTTTTCTACTATTTTAACTTTTTCGTGTGGTAATAACTCAGAATAATAATCATCAATATTTAATTCTTTACTTACAGATTTTGCTATATTATCTTGGTCACCAGTAAGTAAGGAAATACGATCAATTCCAAATTCTTTTAAATTTTTTATTGCCTCTTTTGCATTTTCCTTAATTCTATCACCTATTTTGATATACCCAGCATACTTATTTTCAATTGCGATATGGATTATAGTCCCATCCTCTTTTACTTGTTCTATTTCAATATCATATAAACTCATCATTTTATTATTACCAGCTACAACTTCTTTTCCCTCTATTATAGCTTTAACACCTTTGCCGGATTTTTCTTCATACTTTATTATTTTATTATTATCTATTTCCTTAGCATAATGTTCTATTATTGAATTTGCAATTGGGTGTACAGAATTACTTTCAACATATGCAGCTTTTTTTATTATATTGAATTCTAAAAAACCATTAAACGATTGTACTTTATCCACTTTAAAATTACCCTCAGTTAAGGTTCCTGTCTTATCAAACACTATATGATTTATATTATTTAAAGCATCTAAATAATTACTTCCTTTAACTAATATTCCTTGCTGAGATGCCTTACCAATACCTCCGAAGAAACCTAAAGGAATTGAAATGACGAGTGCACACGGACAAGAAACTACTAGAAAAACTAATGCTCTATATATCCATTCATTAAAAACTCCACCAAAAAAGACGGGAGGGATAACTGCTATCAACAAACCAGTTGCTACTACAACCGGAGTATAATATCTAGCAAATTTTGTGATAAACTTCTCGGTTGGAGCTTTTTTAGAAGTAGCTTCTTCTATTAGATGTAAAATCTTAGAAACAGTTGATTCACTATATTCTTTGGTAACCTTTACTAAAAGTACACCACTTTTATTTATACTTCCATTTAAAACCTCTACACCAGGTTCTATATTTTTAAGTATCGATTCACCAGTCAATGCAGAATTATCAACCAGTGATTCTCCTTCTACAACTATCCCATCAAGAGGAATTTTTTCTCCAGGTTTTACCTTTATAATATCTCCTACTTCTACCTCTTCAGGGGATATTTGCTTAACTCTACTGCCAACTTTTATATTAGCATATTCAGGTTTAATATCCATCAAATCTTTTATTGATTTCCTAGAACTTTTTACTGCTCTTTGCTGTAAGGTATCCCCTATTTTATAAAATAACATTACTGCAACGGCTTCTGGAAATTCTCGGATACCAAATGCACCTATAGTTGCTACTACCATCAGGAAATTTTCATCAAAAATTTGCCCTCGTCTTATGTTTTTATAAGCTGAAAGTAATACTTTTTGTCCAACTAATAAATAACTACTACCATATATTAACCATTTCCATAATTCCAAATTATTTATAAAATTTATATTAAATAATTGAAATTCAAACAACATGATCGCAATAATATATAAGGTACTACCAGTTATTAATTTAATTTTATTATTTAGTTGTTGACTACTCTGTTTACTTTTATCAATATCTTTATCCGTATTCTCACTCTTGTCTTCGTCTTTTATTATTATATCAGGTTCTATATCCCTTATCTTTTTTAGAAGTTTATCTTTTATTTCCTTTTTACTCTGAATTACTAATTTCCCTGTATTTATATTTAAGGATACATTTATAACTTCTGACATACCTTTTATATTTCTTTCGATTTTTTCTATACAACTTGCACAACTAATATTTTTTAAGATAAAGTTATATCTATATTTACTTATACCTTCTTTTTTAAATATCTTGGCCCCAGGTTCAATATTATCAAATATTTCAGCAATTTTATCATCTGAAATTTTTTTATTACCTTTTTCTTTAACAGTTAAATTTTCATGTGTAATATTTATGTGTGCTTCATTAACTTCTGGTAATTTTTTTATTTTATCTTCGATTTTTAAAGCACAACTTTCACATTCTAGACCTTCAATATCATAAGTCTTTCTCTTTTTCACTACCACAACAATCACTCCTTATATGAATACATGAATAAGTGTTCATATATTATTTAAAAAAATAGCACCAAATTTTTAACAATTTAGTGCAAATCTATATTTATCTTAAGTAATTCAAGGGATTAACTGCCCTACTATTGATCCTTACTTCAAAATGCAAATGAGGACCGGTACTATTACCAGTATTTCCTGATTTACTAATAATTTCATTTCTTTCTACCCATTCTCCTGCATATACTAAAAGCTTTGAATTATGGGCATAAAGAGTTCTTAAACCTTTTCTATGTTCAATTATGACAGTATATCCATAACCATTAGACCAACCACTATAAACCACTCTTCCAGAACCTGCTGATCTTATAGGAGTTCCTATATTTACCGCATAATCAACACCTTCATGAATTCTACCCCATCTTTTTCCATAATAAGAAGAAATTCGGCCTTTGACAGGAGTAATCAACATTTTTTCTAGTCGGTCTTTATAACCAAATTCTGGTTTTACTCCTGGGATTAATACTAATCGTCCAACTTCGGCCTCTTCCCTTGAACTAATATTATTTGCTTTCCTGATTACCGAGGTGTTTATATTAAAATTTTCTGCAATACTTTTAATATTTTGACCAGGACCTATTTTGTATAAAAGCCCTTTAACAGGCAAGATCAATAAACTATCTCCTGGTTTAATTCGATTCATGTTATCTATATTGTTTGCCCCGATTAAAGTGTCGATATTAATATTGTGTTTTTGAGCTATAGACCATAGTGTCTCACCGAATTCTACCCTATGAAACTCTATCTTTTCCATTAAACAAGAATCTAAATTCTGTGAATCCAAATAATTAGATCTAATTTTTATATTATATATAAAGTCATCATCGTTTTCATAATAGTTATTATTATAAATTTCATTTACTCTTGTATACTTTAATTCGGTATTATATGTATCAGAAGCAACTATTCTTTCATTGCTAAAAATGATATTATTAAAATTAAGAAATATCACATTTACTAGTATTATTAATAATAAAATTAACAAATATTTTTTGTTCAATTTTATCCTCCTAAATATCAAAAGCTATTTGTGTTTAATCGCTATTTAATAAACTAATATATCGTTTATCAACATGTTCAGTCAATATTATATTACTATCTGTTTCAAAAAAATTATAACCATCTTCAAACATTTTTAAAGCATCTATTTTTAATATTATCGGATTATTTGCTCTTCTTTTACCAACTTCATAGGCTTGTTTTTTAGTCTTACTTAAATGTACATACTTCCTATTCATTTTTTTAAGACCTTGTTTTATTATTTTTTTATAATTTTTCTTGATCGTCCCATGATATAGATTTTTTGGTGGCCTAATATTTTCATAATTTAATTCAATATCTTTTATACTATGTCCATAATTTGCCTTAATCCAACGAATTTCATTTTCTGGCTTCAAAATTGTAAATCTATTTTTTTCATCATTTTTTACAAGTTTTTTTAAATCTTTATATTCTATTTTTTTGAATCTATCATCTTTTCTCAAAGCATTTAAAAGCTTCTTTACCTTAACTGTACCATCGATTTCCATCTTCAAATTAAAATCTTCAGGATGATGCCTAAGAATATAAGATAAAGTTTTAGAAAGCGATTTCTCATCTTCTTTAGCAAGCATTAACAACACCTCAAAATATTAAGATACTTCAGCAATAATACTATTATTAACAATGATATTATTAATTAATACTGGAGCAATCTTGAGTGTATATATATAATCACTTTCTGGACTCTTCCAATTTTTCATATATTTTTTATGTTGAAACAATAAAAATTCGGTTAAATTTTCACTTCCTTTTATAACTGTATTATCCTTATTAGTATTATCATCAAAGAAATTTTTGAACCGTAATAATTTCTTGTGAGCTTTCATTTCATATAAAAAATGTTCTCCTAAATTTTCCTTAAAAAATTTAATACTGTGAGCATAACAAAAGAAATCTGAAACATAATGAAAGAATTCACCTAATTTGACAGTATATTTTTTTACATCTTTAAATTTTTTACCATTTAGTTCATTATACATTTTTATTGTTTCTTTCAAACTTGTATCTATATAATGTAATTTCTTTTCCTTTTTAAAGTCTGGTTTTATATTTCCCCAAATGAAAGTTTTTAATGGAATGTTTAGATCATAATTTTGATTTATATACTGGTGTATTTCACGTGATAATGCTACATGTGTAAATGGATTCAATTTTTTTAATACACCTCTTCTATTTAACGTTTAATTTGAATTAACAATATTCCTTTTTATTATACCATCATTAACCACCAAAAATCCAATCATTTCATGATTAATTTTATACAATTTTATAGTGTAGTTAATTATGAAATGTATATAAATAAACGTTTTTAATTGTCTCAAGTCTAATTATAATATTCTAAAGCCTCTGCTTAAGACTAAGCAGAGGCTTTTTTATTTCATATTTAATTATTACTAATCAAACAGTTAATATCTATTTATAGATTCAATATTTATACCTTCAGGTATATCTTCTTTTAAAACAAATACTTCTCCGCCATTTTGCAAAGTCAAAATTGCTGCATAATTGTATAAGTCATAAGTTTCTTTTCCATTTTTGATCATATAAACTTTGTTTTTTTTCTGATCAAAATAACCTTCCAGTTCTCTATTACCATTTATTAGTAAAGAGTCTACTCTACTATAATAAGCATTACGGGTAATCAATTTTATATCTAGAGAAGTTCGGGAGGTACCTTTTAATTCCATGAAATTATCAATAATTTCCTGCTTCTTATTGTTCACATTTTTTTCTATAACTTCCCAAGTTTTTTCTTGTATATCATTTTCATTTATATTTTCCGGATTACCATTAATAAATTTATCAAACAGATTATTAGAAGAATTAATTTCTTTATAAAAATGATATAAAGTTTCATCACAATATAGAATTAAAGGAGTATCTTCATTTTTAAATGCCTTTTGGATACTATTATCAACTTTCTTGAGTACTTTATATAAATCTTGCTTTTCATCTGGTTGAACATTTCCTTTGCCATGAAATACTGTGTTTGAAGCACTTACATTATGAGAATGATGCTGTGAATTTCTACTTTCACCATCATAACCCACATAATCTTTCAAACTTTCATCTACTTCAAATTCTTTTAATCTAGTAATAGTATTACTGTCAGCCTTAAAGAATTTATTAGAATGCTTACTAAGTGCTAATATATAATATTGACTATTTGTTAACCTTTCGAACAATAAAGGTATTACATAAAAGTGCTTGCTAACTTTAGCTTGGTCCTTAATTTTAGTGTTAAAACGTAGATAATCAAATTTACTCTCATTTATAAATATTGCTATGCCTTTTTCATGATGCTGCCAGAAATTAATATCGTCTATCAATTCATAAGCAGGTTCTAACAATTCATCAATTTCAGCCTCTCGATAATCCCAATCTTTTTTTAATGTTTTAGATACTTCAGATAGTTTGTTTTTATACTTAATTTCAAGTTTATGAAAATTGCCTTCTCTTGCTGCTTCTGTTGATAGATATATTGATATACAGGGTTCCATAGAATCATTTACCAGATCCATTACAAAATCATAATTAATAATGGTCATTTATACCCCTCCCAATATATTTAAATCCTCTTTTACTTATCTTTATTATAACAAATTTTTGAATTTTTTAACACATCCAAAATAAATATTTGCATATTCAAAATATTATAACCCCCTTCAAAGCTAATTGAAAGGGGTTAATTTTTTATTTAATTAAATTTTTAATTGTATTTTCAGCGATACTTAGAGCTTTATTTATATTTTCAACTTTACTTCCTCCGCCTTGAGCTTTAAGTTTATTTCCTCCCCCTCGTCCGTCTATAAATTCAAGAGGTTTATCAATAATATCATTCATGTTTATTTCACTTATTCCTTCTGAACGAGAAAGTAACAAACGAGCTGTGTTTTTATCCTTTTGGGCAAATATACAGATCGTGTTATTGTCATTACATAAAATATCTGATAATAATTGAATATCATTATATGTTTTTTCTTCGAAATAATTTTTGATAATTTTTATTCCATCGATTAATTCAGCTGATTTTTTTAGTTCTTCTGCTTGATATTCCAAAAGTTTTTTATTCAAAGCTGAAATTTCATTTTCAGATTCCTTAAGATCACTTTTATATCTTTTAACTTCACTTATTAAATTTAATGGTGGAACTGATAATTCATCTTTTAATTCAGTAATAATATTATTTTTAAAAGAATAATCTTTAAGAGCTCTTTTACCACAGACAAAACTTATTCTTAAACCACCTTTGTAATTTTCAGTACTTATTATCTTAATAATACCTAATTCACCGGTGCTGTTTAAATGAGTGCCCCCACAGGGCGACTTGTCGACCTCCCCTATTTTTATAACTCTAATATTATTATCTACTGTAGGTTGTTTCCTCAAATCAAGATTATTTAAGGTTTCTTTACTTGGATAAAAAGTTAATATTTCAATGTTTCTATAAATATATTCATTAACTTTTTCTTCAACCTCTTTTATCTTTTCTCCACTAATTTGTTTATCGAGATCAATTCTCAAACTCTCTTCAGATAAGTTGAAACCTACTGTATTTATATTATATTTATTTTTAAAAACTGCAGATAAGAGATGCTGTCCAGTATGTTGTTGCATTAAATCATACCTTCTGTCCCAATCTATCTCACAGATTAAGTTTTTTTCTTTTGATGGTTTTTTATCAAGAATATGAATTACTTTATTCTTTTCTTTATATACATAATTTACATCTATCCCATTAATTTTTCCTTTATCAGAGGGTTGACCTCCTCCTTTGGGATAAAAATATGTTTTATCAAGTGTTACCTGATATTTACTATTCTTTTCTTTAATAGAAGTAATATTCGCCCTAAATTTCTTTTTATATGGATCTTTCTCATATAGGTTTCCCATTTCAAAATCACCCTGTTTAATTAATTATTTATTTTAAATATTACTTTTTATCTTCAGTATCTTCCTCTTCATATTCTATATCGACATAATCTTTTTGATTACGTTCATTTTTATCACTATAATTATTATGAAAAGTAAAATCTCCCGTAGTTTTAAACTGATTTTGATCTACATATTTTTTGAAAATATTTGAAGCTAATTTAGCAAATAAAGGCCTAGTAAACGGTATTATTAATAAAAAACCTGTAATGTCAGTTAAAACACCTGGGGTTAATAAAGTAACTCCCCCTACTAATATTAATAAACCTTCTATCAAATCAGAAGTGGGTATTTCTCCGCTTGCAAGTTTATTTCTGATTTTTGTTACTACGATTAAGCCTTGATTTCTAGCCAAAGTTACTCCGACAATTCCCGTTATTGCAACTAAAAATACTGTTGGTAAAATTCCGATATAACTTCCTATTTCTATTAAAAGTGCTAATTCTACAATTGGAACTATTGTAAATATTAAAAGTAATCTAATAAAAATTTTAATCACCTTCTAAGTATTATATTTCTCTAAGAGCATCATTAGGCTCCATTTTAGCCGCTCTTCTAGCTGGTATTACACATGCTATTGTAACAATAATCAATCCTAATATAAAGCCAAATATTATATTTCCAATCGAGAATACTGGATAAATTGTGCCCCCAAATAATAAGTCAGAACTAAATCCTTCAGTAAGAGAACCAAAACTAATCCCAATTCTATTGATTATGTTAGTTAAAATCCCACCTAAAACTGCACCTATGAAGCTGCCTAGACCACCCATTAAGGCACCTTCAACTAAAAACAGGTATAAAATATCTCTTTTTTCCAATCCGAGAGCACTCATCATACCAATTTCCTTCGTTCTTTCATTTACTATCATTATCATTGTATTAATTACTACGAAACTAGCTAAAACAACTAAAAAGATGTAGATGAAATTATATACAGCTTTAGCCATCTCTAACCATCCCATTAAACCACCAGATTCCATATAAGAAATTACCGTATATTTATCTAAAAGTCCTTTATCTGCTAACAAATTACTAATAAGAGGAGTTATCTTATTAGCATTTTGTCTCTGATTTGAAAACAAAAGTAATTCTGTGACCTGACCGTTCATAATTAATAATCTTTGAGCTTGGTCGATTGGTAAATAAAATAATTTTTCATTTAACATTTTAAGTTCACTTCTTATCTCACCAACAATTTTAAATGTAGCACCATTAAATGAATTAAAAGAATTATTAAAAACCAAAGTTACTTTATCCCCAACTTCTCTATTTAGTTCATCTAAAAGAAGTGTACCCATTACTATTTCCATATTTCCCTGTTCAACCATTCTCCCTTTTGTTATTTGACGTTCTATATCGGTTTCTTTTAGTTCTTTTTGGGGCATTACTCCCCATCCAATCATATTAATTAACTCATCCTCAGTAGTGGTTATAGAACCAAATTTAATACGGGGGATTACAGTCTGAACATTTTCAATATTCTCTAATTCCTGTATAAACCCCTCTAAAGATGTATCATTATATCCTTCTACTGTTTCTGTTAAAGACAATATTCTACCTTCTAATTGGTAATCTTTATCAACAATTTTTACATGCCCCGAATTGTATTGTATATGGTCATTATAAAAAGAATTAATCATTCCATAAATGAAACCTCTAGCAAATATTACAATCATAACGGCAAAAGCTATTGCAATTATAGAAACAAAAGTTCTTAATTTATGTCTAGATAAATTTTTATAAGCTAATCTTAAAAAGTAATTCAATTTTTCCACCTACCTTTTATAAATTGCCTGAACAGGATCTTTTTTTGCAGCCCATCTGGCAGGTAATATACTCGCCAACATTGAACCAAATACTGCAAAGAAAAACATGTATACAAAAGTCATCGGGTTCCAAACGCCATATATTTCACTAATAATTGGAACCCCGAAAGTAGACATCTCTATATCTACAAAAGCTGAAAAATCTATACCATAGTTGGAAAAAAAGAACACAGATATAGCTCCTAAAATACAACCAAGGATACCTCCGATAATTCCTATTCCAGTCGATTCAGCAACAAAAGTAAATATTATCTCTCTTTCAGTCAATCCCAAAGCCTTCATCATACCGATTTCTTCCATTCTCTCTAGGGCAGCCAAAATTACTATATTAACAATTCCAATTGCAGCAATGGTTAATATAATTATCAAAATAAATGTATTACCAGCTTGTTTGCTTTGAGTAATACTGACTTCTTCTAAATTTCTCCATGAATATACATTTAAGTTACTATTAATACCCCTTACTTTATTAACATAATTACCAATAATAGATGGATTAAAATTCTGTTTTTCAAGTCTTACAATATAATGTGTTACTTTATTGTCTACATTTAAAGTGTCCTGCACAATATCTAACGGTAAAAAAACCACATTTTGATTTATGTTGGGATTGGGAGTATTTATAATACCACCAATCTCAGCATCAATTGTATTAAAAGTATCATTATCTGTTCTAGTTAATAATGTTACATATTCTCCAAATTCTAAATTCATAACTTCTGCTAGTTTCTTACCTATTACAGTTTTATACTCTCCAGGTTTAAACATTTCACCTTCAACAATATAATCTTCATAATCTAATACATTTAAAGTTTCAGCAGGAGATATTCCCTTACCCAAGACAGGAGTTTCATTAACTCCATCATTTAAACGAACTTGAAAATTAAGCTGAGCTGCATGAGCTTCATATCCCTCAACTTCCCTTAATACCTGATTCATGCTTTGGTCATTAACTATCATATTTTCTAATGGCAACTCATCTTTATTTTCCCAATAAGAAGTATCTGCCACCTGAACATGACCATACTCAAAATCAATTATATTTTGAAAGACCATATCATTCATACCTAGAAGAAAGGAATCAAAGGTGATATAAAAAAATATGGCCCAAGCAATAATGGCAGCTGTAATTAATGTTCTTCTTTTATGCCTAAGCAAATTTTTTAAAGATAATTTAATTAAAAACATCCACCTCTTCCCTCCTTTCATCCCTAGCTATCAATCCATCTTTAATTTCAATTTTTCTTTTAGCATAATCCATAACCAAAGGATCATGTGTTGAAAAAAGAAAAGTGGTTTCTAGTTCTTTATTCATTTTTAGCATTATTTCTAAAACATCTTCACTTGTCTTTGAATCTAAATTTGCTGACGGCTCATCAGCTAAAACCAATTTGGGCTCTTTAACTAGAGCTCTTGCAATAGCAACTCTTTGCTTTTGCCCCCCAGATAGTTCATTTGGCTTTCTACCTTCTAACCCCTCTAAACCAACTGAATCTAGAATATTCATCACCTTATTATGTATGTCTTCTTTTGATAAATGTTCTAATATTTTAATGGCAAACTCTACATTTTCATAAGCCGTTAATACAGGTATTAAATTATAACTTTGAAAAACAAAACCAATGTTTTTTCTTCGGATTGATGCTAAATCTTTTTTGGAAAGATTAGCAATATTTTTATTATTAAAAATAATTTTGCCTTCAGTAGGTTTATCCAAACAACCTATAATATTTAGCAATGTTGTTTTTCCTGAACCAGATGGACCAAAGACAGTGGAAAACTCACCAGTACCAATATTTAAATCAATTCCTCTCAAGGCTGGCACCTCTATTTCTCCCTGCTGATAAATTTTTGTTATGTTCTTTAACTCTAATAAACTCATCTAATAATCACTCCTATTAATTTTTTATTCCATTCTCAATAATATCTATCAATTCATTAATAGTATCCATAACATTTTCATTAAGTCCATCTTCGGTATATATAAAATCACTGAGAGAATAATTAATACTTGTTAAAAATTTAGCTGTCAATTCCGGATCTATTTCTTCTTTTACATCTCCAGCTTCTATAGCTTGCTCTAAAATTTTCTTAAAAAATCTCTCACTTTGAGGTTTTTGTTGTTCTCTAATTTTTTTACATACTTCACAATTATTATTCATTAAATTTTTTCCAATTGAAATTAGTCTAGGATTTTCTTTGGCAAATTCAATCCCACCCCTATATAACTTTTCTAAAAAATTAAAAAAATTTAAGTCATTGGGATTATTCATTACTACCTGATCTATATATTCCAATTTCCTCTCTACTATAATATCTAGTAGATGTATATATAAATCTTCTTTTCCATCAAAATACTGATAAAAACTGCCACTAGCAATCTCAGCATTTTTAATTATATTTGTAATACTTGCCTTATGAAAACTATTAGTTGCAAATTCATCAATCGCAGCTTCTATTATTCTATCTCTTTTTTTCTGGTCTAAATTATAAAAGGTACTTTTAGGCATTTTGGCTCCCCCACTTTTACATGAATGTGAATTCATCTTCATATGACTATGTATTCATTATATAACTAAATATATATAAAATCAATTAAAATTTAAAAATCACCCTATAAGGGTGATTTAATAAAGATATTATTTTTTTACCCAAACAGACCAGCCTTCATTTTCGGTAGCTTTTACTGGAAATTTGCCAATCCCATTTTCATTAGTCGTTACTGTGTGTTTTACATTACCAGAAATATCATAGTAAATAGTATTAGAGTTTTTCGAATCAATTTCTTTGAATATTTTATCACCACTTTTATCAATAGTTATTAACATTACCAGTCCCGTTTTTTCATCTAGCCCTTCCCTAATATAACAATAGGTGTTCTCATCAGTAGCTTTACTCTCATAACTTTTCCCATACGCATACTTTTTTCGAGCCTTTATTAAATCATTAAGGTTTTTAGACATCTTTCTGGTAAAATAATCTTTCCAATATATTGTTGGTAAGCCCTCTTCTCTCATTAAAATATAGCAGTACGCTTGATATTTATAATGAGAGATTGATTCTATATTATCATCTAATTCATCTCTATCAGTATCATGAGTATCCACAAAAGTTATTGCCTTATTTTTATAACCTTGTTGATTAACTAAACCTCTATCTTTCAATATATTCATATCTATATTTCTATTTTTCATTTTTGTAAATATTGAGCGCAGAGGATAATCAAATACTTTGTAATTGCCAACATTAATTTGATTTAAATAATCTACCAAAGTACCCTGGTCCTCAATCCAAGCCTCTCCACCAAAGAATACTTCTTTTTCGCTGCTATTATTTACTTTATTAATAAAATATGAAATAAAACCATTATCAATATGTTTTGCAGCATCTAACCTAAATCCATCAAAATTTAAATCATTAATAATCCATTTACCCCATTTTATTACATCTTCTTTAACTTTTGTATCATTATAATCTAAATCTGCCCCCATTAATAAATCTTCACCATAGGACCAATCCCAATCTTTACCTTCAAAAAGATATTTTCCTATCTCTTCTGATCTTTCATTCCAATCAACCCCATCAAAACATCTCCAAGTTAATTTGTAACTACTGTATTTATCTTCTCTGCCTGGAAAGTTAAATTTAGTCCAAACTTCAGCTTTGCTGCCATCTTTTAATTCTACGATTTCAGTTTCATCAGCTCCAAATCTGTGATTTAAAACAGCATCAAAATAAACTTTTAAATTGTTATTATGGAGCTCTTTAAGAGCTTTTAATAATTCTTTTTTGGTCCCATATTTAGTTCTTTTAGATCCTTTTTGATTAAACTCACCAAGATCCCATAAATCATATACTCCATACCCAACATCCTTAAATCCTGCTCCACCTTTAGTGGCAGGAGGTATCCAAATAGAAGTAAAACCTATATCTACTAATTTATCACTCATTTCCCCTAATAAATTCCACAAATCACATTCCTTTGGGAAATTTTCTTTATATGTAGTAGTACACATTTCCCAATAAAAGGCTTGTAGTAATATCTCATTATCCATATTTTTCACCTTTCTGTAAAATAATAATGTATAATTTTAATTGTTCAGATACATACTTACTATTTCTCTTCTCCTCATTCCTGAATCATCATTGTTATTTTTTTATGAAAGTATTTAGAACTTACCCTAATTAATAACCTCTGTAAAATATCAGGTGTACCCCATAATAAGTTTCTATAAAACTTCGCTCTATTCAGATTTAGAATAATTTCATTATTAATCCTCTTTTTGTATTCTTCAACATGGTTTATACTTACTTTTTCTTTTTTATCAATAACTTCAGTTGCAATTTGAGCACTCTTATGAGCATAATAAATTCCTTCACCAGTTAAAGGGTCTGCTAAATTAGCTGCATCACCAATTAAGAATGTATTTTTATAAATCGGAGCTTTTAGAAAATTACCAAAAGGTATATACCAACCTTTTTTATTAATCTTATAATCCTGTAAGTTTAAAAGTTTTAAAAAATCATTAAAAATATCTATGAAATTTTCATTCTTGTTTTGCAAGCCACCCAAACCTATCGTTAGCGAATCACTTTTTGGAAAAATCCACCCATAGCCATAATTAATAATACCAAAATATATAATAGGGCTATCTATATTTCTAGATATCTTATTACGTGGGACTAATGTTTCAATAGCCAATGCTTCACCTTTTTTAATGTGTTGTATTTGTTTAGTATTAATTTTATCTATCATTTGTTTTCTTACGATACTGTTTACTCCATCAGCTCCTATTATAAACCGCGAAGTATATTCTTTTCCTTTCTCAGTTTTCACAGTATTAGATGCAAAATTTATACCAATTACTTTTATGCCATCAATTACTTTGACACCAGACTGTTTAGCTAAATTAAATAGATAATTATCATACTGTATTCTTTTTACTAAATTAAATTCATTTTCCAAATTATTGGTGGTTATCAGTTTGTCCTTATAATATATTTGATAAGATTCTGCAACATAGTCAATTATTCCCTGACTTTTTAAATCACTTAATTTAAAGTCAAATATATCCAGTAATATATTTAAGGTTTTTTGTGTTATTAAACCTCCACATAATTTCGGACGTGGGAATTCCTTTTTATCTAACAACAATACGTCATAACCTAATTTATTAAGTTGATAAGCAGCTGTTGAACCAGCTGGTCCACCTCCAACAATAATGACATCATAATATATTTTATTTCTCACTTTTATCACCCTATAAATTTTGTATAAATACTTTATATATTATCATTTTGATGTTTTTTTTAATAATCCTTTTTTTATTTTCAATTTATAGATTTTTATGATAGTAAAAAAATTGGCCAGTATAAACTGGCCAATTGTTTTAACTATTATAATTTTTTATTCGTTTAAATATTTCTTTTACTGAAAGAATTTCATCAACTTTCCACATACCTTCACCAGTAAAAAATACTCCCTCTTCAAGATCACCTTTTCGACCTTTAAGTAAAGCATCTCTAATACAGAATTTTTCAGTACATTTCTTTAAGCATTTATTACAACTAACTGGTTTAGGAGCTTTATCTTCTTTAATTAATTCAGTAAATCGGGTTCTAATCGCATTTGCGGGTAATCCAACCGAACTCATTATTCTCACAATATCTTCTTTTTCTGCATTTACACAAAGTTCTTTGAAGTTATCAGCAATATTTGCTTCTTCACTTGCTAAAAATCTTGTACCCATCTGTACCCCATCTAAACCTAATTTAAACATATTATCAATATCTTCTGGGGTAACAATATCTCCTGCCCCTATTACTGGTATATTAATCTTGTCTTTGATTTTTTCAATTAAAGGTAGTGCATCTTCTTCTGTACCTAGATGACCGCCAGCATTTCCACCTTCTATAACAATGGCTGCAGCCCCTAGTTTTTCAGATATTTTTGCCAATCTTAAAGAAGAAACAATCGGTACTACAGGAACATCATATTCTTGTCCAATAGTAAACATATCTCTAGAAAAACCTGCTCCAGATATTATAAGATCTATACCTGCTTCAATTGAACCTTTTAATAATTTCTTAAATTCACGAGCGGCAAACATTATATTTACACCTAGAATTCCATCTGTTTTATTTTTAGCCTTCTTTATTTCTCTTTTTAATTCCTCAACTGGTAAAGCTGTACCTGCAATTACTCCAATTCCACCTTCATTAGCAACTGCACTAGCTAATTCAGCCATAGAAATTCTAATTGCCATTCCACCTTGAATAATTGGGTATTTAGGTGTTAAATTACCTATTTTTAATTTCGGAAACTTCATTGTGTTATTCTCCTTGTTAAAATATTTATTTAAATTCGAACATGATTAATTATAACATAAATATAAATATTATCAATGTAATCAAGATTATTATCTATTTTTCATTTTTTTCATTACTTCTATATACTAAAATATCTCTAGTTTGAAAGTTAAGTTCTCTACAAAGCACATTTAAAGTTGAAAATATAACAGCTTTAGCTTTTTTGTTTTTAAAATAGTTAAGTTAGCGTTTGTCAAACCAAATCTATTCGCTTATTCTATAAGTTATACTTTTTTACCATTATCAAATCCATATTCAGTAATATTTTCCTTTTTAAATGTTTTCATAATGAATGAATAATATGTAAAAACATACCTATTCTATTAGAAAATAGATTCTAAAACTACAAAATATCAATTGGACCTAATATCTATGCAACTTACTTTAAGAATAATTTGAATTTATTTATCTAAAAATGGTTTAAAACCAGATTCTTAATTTAGTGCATTTTTAATAAAAAATCTGTTATTTTTACAATAAATAAAGAGAGCCATATTAGTTTATAAAAATAATATGGCTCTCTTGAAATTAACATCTACATTTCATTTTATACATCTCGTAGTCTGCCCTTTTAAAAACATCTTTTAATTCATCATTTTTGCTTTTTTTAACTGCATAACCAGTTGAAATCCCCACAGGATAATGGACCTTTTTATCTAAATTATTCACATTAATTTGAATTCTTTTTTCAATTTCTTTAACTTCCTCTTCATTAGTATAAGGTAAAAGTATTGCAAATTCATCTCCGCCAACTCTAGCTAAAATGTCACTCTTTCTTACAGCATTTTTTATTTGATAAGCTACTTTTTTTATATATTGATCACCAGTAGCATGACCATATCGGTCATTAACCTTTTTTAAACTATTTATATCAGACATGATAATACTTATTGGTAATTTTCTAGATTTGTTCAATCTATCCATTTCGTTTTCAAAATATCTTCTGTTATATAGTCCAGTCATTTGATCATGAAACGAAAGATATTTTATCTTTTTTTCTTCCTTTTTACGTTGTGATATATCATTATAGATTGCATATATTCCAATCTGTCCTTCATCCAATTTAATAGGAAAGGCATGAATTGAAACAAAAATTTTATCCCCATTTTTTGTTTTTCTAACTGATTCTTTTTTAATATCTTCATTATTAATTACTTGATTTGTGTATTTTACTCCTTCTTCTTTTTTATCGCTTGGAACAATTAAGGAATCAATATCTTCACCTTTCGCTTCATCATTTGTATATTTAAATACTTTTTCAAATTTTTTATTAATTTTTAAAATATTATTATCGTTATCTAATAAGGCTATTGCTTCAGTAGATTCATCAAATAATTGTTGGAAATATGCTTTTTGTTTTTTTAATTTTTTTTCGGTTTCTTTTCGAGCAGTTATATCGTTATAGATTGCATATATTCCAATTTGACCTTTATCTAATTTAATCGGGAACGAATGTATTGAGACATTAATTCTTTCCCCATTTTTTGTTTTTCTTACTGTTTCTAGTTTTACTTCTTTTCCTGCAATATTTTTATTAGTGTTTTTAATTCCTTCTTCACGCTTTTCTTCAGGAGTAATTAAATCATCTATATTTTTGCCTTTAATTTCCTCAGCTTTATAATTAAAAACTTCTTCGAATGTTTTATTTGCTTTAATTATATTACTTCTATTATTTAATAACGCGATTGCTTCTGTTGATTCATCGAATAATTGTTGGAAATATGCTTGATGTTCTTTCAATCTTTGTTCAGCGTCTTTTCTATAAAAAGCCTCTGTAATATTTAATAAATAATTTAAAATCTTTTTATCATTTTCATCAAAATATTCTGAACTACCCTTCTTAATGTCTAAGGTTATTCCTCCTACAGCCTCATATTTAAAATACAGATCAAAAGTTATTGAAGTTTTAATATCTTTTGAAGCCACGGCTATTTTTGCATTAGTATCATCAGTAAGATCTTTTGTATGATTAATTACTTCATCAATAATTGTAACTTGATTAATCCTATCTGAAAGTTGAAAAATTTTTTCATCTATATCTAAGTTTCTTAGTAAATTAAGATTATGGCCTACTGTATCTATAAATTCAACTTGACCTTCAGAATATTTATAGACACTACCAAAATCAGCCTTTTTAATCAAACCCATAGCAGTATTTAATAACTTTGACCAAAATACATTTTTCTTTTTTATACTCAATTCATTAAGCTTGTTGGTGAATTCAATTATTTGGGCAAAGTTATCATTCAGCTCTTTAATTCTTTTATTTAGTTTTTTATTTTTTTGAGCCAATTCAGTAGTTTTATCCATTTTTAAGCTCCTATTTCATAACTATTTATAATATTATAAGTTTAAAATTCAATAATTTCAAGCATTTGTTTGATTTAAAATTCATTTTTACTAATTATTTTACTAAAGATTTAAAGAGGGCAATGTTTTTATCTAACTTGTCACCAGTCATTAAATCTTGCAGAGCATTAATATAATGTTGTCTTTTAATTTCGGGCAATATATTATTTTGTACAATTTCCCCTAACAAGACTACATTTTGCATGCGAGTTTCTTTTAAATCTTCTTTATATACTTTTATTATTTCTGCATCTAGTTTTTTAGCAGCTCTATTTATATCATTCACACTCACTTCTTCAGAGTTCTCAAGTCGAACATCAAGAGTTTGCCAAGAAGTGTTATAATAAATGACAGTTCCTTTTTCTTTCAGATAATTTTGGATTCCTCGAAGTGCTTCTGTTCTTTCCAACGCAATAACTATATCAGCACTATTTTTTTGAATTAAAGGAGAATATATTCCTTCCCCAATCCTTAACTGCGATTGAACTGTACCACCTCTTTGAGCAAGGCCGTGAGTATCAACTCCTCTAACATTTAATTCTGCATAATCAGCAGCACGAATTAAAACTTCACTTAATAAACCAATTCCTTGCCCTCCAACACCAATCATATATATATTTGTTCTTTTCTTATTTGCCATTATTTGTTCCCCCCATTAGATTGTTCAAGACCAATAGCATCTACCGGGCAAGTTTGTATACATGAACCATCTCCGATACATAGATCTTTATTAACAAATACTTTGCCTTCTTCAGTAATACTAAAGGAAGGACATCCAAATTCTTTTACACATTCATGTATTTGATGACAAACTTCTTGATCAATCTCTACTTTGTTATCTTTATATGCCCCTTTACTTCTAGCTTCTCTTGTAAACTTGAGCATACATGGGTGGGTAGCTATAACAACACTAAAACCATCTTCTTCAACGGCTTTCTCCATTACTTCTTTAAGTTTGGTTTGTGCGTAAGTATCTATTTCATAAACATTCTTTACTCCAAATCCTTTAAGCATTTCTTTTATAGGAATTGGCTGGACTTCTTCATTAAAATTCGAACCTGTACCTGGATGGTTCTGATGTCCAGTCATAGCGGTAGTTCCGTTTTCCATGATAACTAATGTCAAATTGTGATCATTAAAAATTGCATTTACGATCCCTGGTAATCCAGCATGGAACATTGTAGAATCACCTAAAAATGAAACTACCTTTCTACTATCATTAAATAATGATAATCCAGTACCTGTAGAAGTAGAATGCCCCATCGATAATAGGACTTCTCCCATCTCATATGGAGGTAAAAATCCTAAAGTATGACATCCAATATCAGCCACAGTTATATCTTCTTCAGAAAGAGCTTTTTTGATCGCATAAAATGCTGACCTGTGACCACAGCCCGGACATAATTGAGCCGGTCTATTTTCTACATTTTTTTCATGATTTTTACTATTAATTTTTTTAAATAAAGACGGCCATGTTTTTGACATGACATCCTGAACTTTATCTGGAGTATATTCATTAATCCAGTCATCTATATCCTTTTTTCCAATAATTTCGGTCTCTATGTTCTCCTCAAATGCTAAAGCTTTAATATCTTTTTCAAGTACATTATCAAGTTCTTCTAGAATTTTTACTTCTTTATGCTCTTTTAAAAATTCCATTATTACATCTTCAGGCAGAGGATATATAATACCTAATTTCAAAATATCAGGTTTGTTATCCATATCTTCCATTACATCTCTTAAGGAAAGATATGGAACCCCCATTGTTATAATTCCTTTATCTTTATTACCATTATCTATAATTTTATTCAAATCAGATTTATTGGAATATGATTTAAAATCTTTTATCCTTTTTAAAGCTCTTCTTTTCATAGGAAAAACTTTAGAAGTAATCGGAACATAATTTTCATTTTCACTTGAAAATCTTGGTTTACTATCAAATTCTTGTTGTTTATAACTAGAAAAATTAACTTTCTGTTTTGCATGACACACATGTGTACTTAATCTCAAAATTACAGGCATTTCTTTTTCTTGCGATAATTTTGCAGCTTCTTTATAGTATTCATAAACTTCTTGTGGATTGGATGGTTCAAATACTGGTATATATGAAAGATGTGCATAATGGCGATTATCCTGCTCATTCTGAGAGGAATTGGCTCCTGGGTCATCACCAATCACAACAACCATTCCCCCTTTAAGCTTCATTAAGGCAAGTTGTACAAAACTATCTGCTGCTACATTCAAACCCACACTCTTAAAAAATACTGTAGACAAATGTCCGTTTACTGAAGCACCAAAAGCAATTTCAGTTGCAACCTTTTCATTAGTAGAAAATTCAAAATAGAAAGGTCTTTGTTCTTTAGAAATACTTCTTATTGCTTCTGCAGTTTCGGGCATTGGTGAACCCGGATAAGAAGTTACAACCCTAGTTCCGGCTTCAATCATTGCTCTAACCAATGCTGTATTACCAATCACAATCTCTGAAGTTTCATCTTTTCTTAAAAGAATTTCACCCAATGATTTCATAAAACCATCCCCTTTAAAGTTTTCGTATTAACAAAATAATTCAGATTAATTTCCTCTGTATATTTTTATAATTCTATTATAGTACCATTTTTCCTTTAAATATTTACTTATATATAGTACATTTAGTATATATATATTTGTCGTCTACTCTAATCTGTTATATAATGAAAAATAGAAATGATTTAATCC
Source organism: uncultured Halanaerobiales bacterium (assembly GCA_913055675.1). Lineage (GTDB taxonomy): Bacteria > Bacillota > Halanaerobiia > Halanaerobiales > M55B127 > M55B127. The sequence goes on along the minus strand of CAJXKY010000019.1, from coordinate 5,875 downwards.
AATGATAATAAAAGATGTTAAATTTCATAAATTGAAGATAAGGGGAGTTTAAGAATTATGAAAACACCTAATAAAAACAATTCACCTAAAAAAATAAAAAGCTTAAATATACTTTACGATCGTTTAAATAAAATTATAAAAAATAAAAAAATGAATTCATTTGGATTAATCTTGTTTTCTTTTGATTTAACTAAATTAAATCCTAATTATTCTGAACGAATAAAATTGGTCAATGATATTGTTTCTTATTTAAATAAATATTTAGAAAAAGAAGACGAACTTTATCAATTAGAAAAAGATAAAATTTTAATATTCACAAAGAATGAGAACTTAAAAAAATATACCACAAAATTATATGATAAATTAGAGAAAAACACATTTAAAATTAATAATGAAAACTTAGGATTAAATATTGATAAATCATTTGCTCAATGGCCGCAAAATGGTAATAATTTCGAAGAACTTATAGATTTTTTAATACACAACACAAAAGGATCTAAAGATAAAAATCATAGGTTTGAATTTCCCACTTACCCTGACAATGTTATGATTAATAAAAAAGATGAATATATTGATAAAGTTGAAAAAGACTCTACACAACTTTATTTGATAACTAAAAATGATAATTTAGAAATTATTAGGCAAAAAATTGCTCCAGAAAAAACTTTCCAAATTACCGGAGGCAACAAGGATAATTTTGAGTTGTTTTATATCCTTGAAGGTAAAATATATAATGAAAAAGAAGATTTAACTCTTGTTCCTGGCGATTCAATAGCTGCTAGAAGTGGTAAAGAAGAAAAATATTTTAAAACCCTAAAAGCCACAACTCTTTTATATATTACATCTACACCAATCTTTGCTAATGAACAAAAAAGAATAAATGAATTGTTATCTTTAAATAGGAAAGTAGCTGAAAAGGATGTAGAAACTAATGAACATTGTATGAGATTACAAAAATTAAGTAGTTTAATCGCTGAGGAATTAGATCTAGAAGAGAAAAAAATATTTTATTTAGGGTATGCTTCTTTTCTGCATGATATTGGAAAAGCAAAAATTCCTGCAGAGATATTACAAAAACCTAGTAGTTTAACAGATGAAGAATGGAAAACTATGAAAAAACATACTTTATGGGGTAAGAAAATAATACTAGATCATTTTACAACTAGAAATTTGAGAAGAGTAGCAAAAATTATTTATCAACACCATGAAAAATGGGACGGAAGTGGATATCCTCAAGGTTTACAAGGTGATGAAATATTGCTGGAAGCCCAGATCTTAAGCGTAGCAGATGCTTTTGATGCTATGATATATGAAAGGCCTTATCAAAGAGCTCTAACAAAAGAAGAAGCAATCCAAGAAATAAAGTCAGAAAAAGGTAAACAGTTCTCTCCAAAAGTCGTTGAGGCTTTTTCAAAAGCAGTAAAACGACTTTTTTAAAAATGGATTCTTCAAATAAAAAAACTTATACTTTCATCACTTTGAATATTTTAATTCAAAGTGATGAAAAGTATAAGCAATTATAAATAATTTCCATTTAAATTTAAATATTAGCTACCCGCTACACGAATAGGATTAGGATTATTTTCTTTGGCTGTTTTATTACCTAGTGCATCACCAATAAGAATGTAATCTCCATCTTCATCTTCAATTTCGACATGAATCTGAACACCTGAATTATTTTTAGGTGCTTTTTCTTCTGCTAAAGCTACTACAGAAAAAGAAAGTACTAATACAAGAACCATAACTAATACCATAGAGCGTTTTAACATTTTTTCCCCTCCTCTGTAACCCGGCTATCAGTTTATAATTACTGACCCGTGGCTTTGTGTCTCCACCTCGCGATGGATTTACCCTACTGGAGGAACAGAATCAAAATAAAAATGCCTCTTTAATTAAACAAGAGACAGGGTAAAATCCTGTTCCTGCTTCGGCAGCTCGGCAACCATAGTATTAAAACTTTAGGTTCCGTAGCTTTGCGCTCTTTACTTTTCAGTAAAGATTACCTTTTCGTTCTTAGGAACTATTTATTTATCTATCTTTAATATAACATATTATTAGAAATATTGCAATAATTTGGATACTGTGTTTTTTATTGTTTTTATTAATCATGAGGATTATTTTTTACTACTTCGATTGCCTTTGCCACTACTGACATTACATCCACTTTGGATTGTTGATTAAAATCTTTTATTTTTGTATAAACCTCTCCCTTATGAGAAACAACATACTGCGGTGATAATCGATTTAAAGCATATGTGCACATATCTAATATACATTTCTCACAACTGCAAACATTTTTGTACTCTTCTTGATTTAATAATTCATCTAATTTTTCAAACACTAATTGTTCAGTATAATTATGTAACTTCCCTTTTATCTCTTTTTCATCAAAATGCTCTCCCAATTAATAATACCTCCTTCTTTCTTATAAAATTATTGTAATTATTTGTTTCTATATGTAATATTCTGGATATTATTAATATCTCCTTTTAAAAGTATATTTTAAATAATCCATATGTATATATTTTCATTGTTGATTTAATTTTTTTTGTTCGATAAGTAGAATTAGCTTTTTTAATAGCTGTCTATCCTATTTTTGCATTAATATTTCTTTGCAATTAGATCTAAATCAACTTGGGTAGTTCCACTATTTTTAAAAGAGGCCTTCTTTTACCACTATATATTTTAGCATTAAGATAAGTATAGTTGCCCTCTATTTACAAACACAAACCTCTTCTAAAAAATATTAATTGCTAAATACGGTTTATTATCATCATCTCCAAACTGTAGCTCAACATTTCTAATTTAAGTAGTTTCATAGTTATATGAAGCTACTATTTTTTTGTGTGTGCCTCGTAAATTTAAAAGATAGTAGGTGGAATTAGAATCCTACCCATGCTGTTTTAGTCGTATCGGTATGTGAACCCAACAATGACAGGGTGTCTATCGTGAGGTAGAATCTGAAGAGTCTGAGGGGAGGACTAGTCCAAAACATTATGTGAACCAGAGGTGGCATTTTGTTATGGCAACCCGCCACAAAAACGGGGAAGTTCTACGCCTACCTGGGGAGAAGAGAGTACCGATAGGTGCTTGACAACGAGGGTGCCCAGGCAGGATAACAAGATGTGATTAGGGTTGGAATGGTCCAAAAGAGAGTGGCTTTTGAATTGACCGAGGGATTAACTGATGAGTCTTTACTCAGACTGGGTGAAGTAAACGGAGGTATAACCCCTAAAGGGAAAACCAAAGTGATGCTACATCAGTAGTCAGAAGGTATCATAATAGTGTTGATAGTTGGTCCGAGGACTACAAAGTGACTTGTAAGAGGAGAAAGCCAACTGGAGTGAAGGATACCGATGTTATCCGAAGTTGGAGACAAGATAAGAGTGGTTTGTTAACTGTTAAGTGGTTTAGACACTGATAGAAGTCAGTGAGTTTGCCGGATGGTGTTTAAGGGAAAGAAAAACCGGAGGCAAAGAAGGGCAGAAATACTACGACCTGAGTAGTGGTATACCGGCAGGTGCGATTGGACTCCTAAAACGCAGCTGGTAATATCATGAAGAACAGGGGTTAATGGACTGGATTATTGAGTTAAAGACTGGTAAGTCGTGAAGGAAGTTGTAGGTGAGCAAGTGCCGATAGACAGATACTACACCTTAAGGGATAAGATAGTGGACAAATGGAACATGGATAAAGCTGCCAAGGAAGTTATCACAAATGGTGGTAGTGCTGGTATAGATGGAGTATCGACCGACGAATTTAATGAGAAGTATAAGTTTAATATGAGGGAATTACACAGGCAATTACAGAATGGTACTTATCAGCCATCACCGGTACTGAGGGTATATATACCGAAAAGTGACGGCAGTGAACGTCCCTTAGGAGTTCCCACTGTAAAAGATAGAATAGCCCAGAAATCAGTTAAGGAAGTACTAGAGCCGATATACGAAGAGGTATTCTGTGACTGTTCATATGGCTTTAGACCAGGCAGGTCACAGATAGGTGCCATAAATCAGGTAGAAGAATATAGAGAGCAGGGCTACAAGTGGGTAGTGGATGCAGATATTAAAGGATACTTTGATAATATAGGTCATGAACTACTAATTGAGTTTATCCGAGAAGAGATTACAGATGGTTGGGTTTTAGGTATTATCAAGTCATGGTTGACAGCTGGAGTCATGACGGAAGGAATCAACCAACCGACCAGTAAGGGAACCCCTCAGGGCGGAGTTATATCGCCGCTTTTAGCAAATATCTATCTACATCAGATGGATAGGATACTGGTCAAAAGAGGCTACAAACTAGTTCGTTTTGCGGATGATTTTGTAGTACTGACCAAGTCAAAAAGGAAAGCTAAAAGAGCGTTGGAAGTAATCGAAGAAATCGTAAGGGATAAGCTCAAGCTTGAACTGCATCCGGAGAAAACTAAGATAACTAACTTTGGAGAAGGGTTTGTATTTTTAGGTTTTGAATTTGTTGCCTGGAGATACAAGAGGCCGAAAAAGAGTGCCTTAGAAAAATTCAAGGACAAGATAAGAGAAGTGACTGGAAGACAACAACCCTGGGATGTTGAAAAGATAATCAAATGGTTAAATGAAAAAATCCGGGGTTGGGGCAATTACTACGGTCATGGAAATGTTAAGACCCTCTTTGTTAAGTTAGACAGATGGATAAGAATGCGTACTAGATCATATATGGAGGAAAAGAAAGCAGTTAAAAATCAAAACAAAAGAATCCCCACTTCTGTATTACAGAAGAAGGGATTAGTTTCACTACTTACCACATTGTCCTGAAAGAAGTAAAATATACACCTATGGTGACATAGGGATGATGACTTACTCCTTGTGATGGGGCAACGGTAGCAGTAAGCTGTATACGGGAGAACCGTACGTGCAGTTTGACGAGAGGTCCCAGCTGAAAAGCTGGTCCTACTCTATTTAGTAACACTATTTTTAGTTAATTTTTCTTTTCTACTTTTATTTTCTTTTTAATTTTGTATTGATCTTCTATAAAAGAATTTTACAAATAGTAATCTTATTTTCATTCTTTGTTAATACTTATTCTAACTCAGAATGCTGTATTTAATAAAGGAGGAACGCTATCCCCTATTATAATTGCAAAAGTATTAATATTTTCTCGTATGTATGATAATTATATAATTATCATGTTCTTCTATTGTAAGCTCTTTACTTTCTGTCTTTTACTTTTCGATATTCGCAACCCAGAATGCTGACATACATTATCACTAATAATATTTTCAATATATTCTTCAACAGCACTAGGATTATCATTTTAACTAGAAGCATTTGGGATATTTATTAAAACTTTGTTAAACAATATATGCCACATTAAGAGTAAAATAATTTGAAAAATAATATCATAACAGTGTTGCTCACTGTCTTATTTTTAATAACTCCTAAGATGTTATGTTAAATAAATTATACCTCTATCAAATTATAAAAAAAATCATAATAAACTTAATCTAGATTTATTCGTTATTTTTTGGAAATATTTTAAAAACAGATTCAAGAAGTGTATGGTAAAATAAATTAAACGAATTTAATAATAATATTTTTTGAAAGGAGGTACATATAATGAGAAATATATCTTTAATCTTAATTATATTAGTGGTTTTCAGCTTAATATTAGCTCCATTGACTTTAGCTGCTTCAAGTGGTGGAGGTGGTGGCGAGGAAGAAGAACCCACGTACTGTATAGCTCATCCCTCAGTTTCTACGAACGTAGTCTGTTTTTTGGTATTCACAGTACCAGCTCCAACAGACAGGATCAGGTACTGCTATCCTGTAAATGTCCCATCTACCTACAGGCATTAGTAGATGGTTAGCCTACTGCATATGACACTTAACTAACTCCG
>CAJXKY010000018.1 GCA_913055675.1 uncultured Halanaerobiales bacterium | reverse complement strand
TGAGACTGAAATATGGATAATAAAAGTGAAGTAAAAGTATTAGAAACTAAAAATATAAGCAAGAGTTTTGGTCCAGTTCAGGCTTTAGATAAAGTTAATTTTGACCTAAACAAGGCAGAGATTCATGGCCTTTTAGGTGAAAATGGAGCAGGTAAATCTACTTTAATGAATGTACTATACGGATTATATAAAGAAGATGAAGGTGATATATATTTAAGAGGAGAGAAAGTTGATTTCAATTCTCCCATAGATTCTATTAGAAATGGAATTGGTATGATTCACCAGAGTTCAACTCTAGTTCCTGAATTTACAGCTTTGGAGAATTTAATTCTTGGTACTGAGGGTAACAAAATGACTCTTGAATTAAAAGAAGCAGAAAAAAAGATAAAACAGTTACAAGATGATTTTGGTTTGAAGTTCCCCCTCGGAACTAAAGTTAAAGATCTTCCAGCTGGTGTTAAAAAGAAGGTAGAAATTATAAGAGCAATCTATAGAGGAGCTAATATACTTATTTTAGATGAACCAACTACTTCTCTTGTTGAAAAGGAATTTGAACAGCTTTTAAAATCTCTGAGAAAAATGGTTAATAATGGAGTAACTATAGTATTTATTACCCATAAAATCAAAGAAGTTTTAAAGGCTTGTGATAGAGCTAGTGTATTAACTGGTGGTGTAATGCAAGGAACTGTTGATACTACAAATGCTACCAAAGAAGATTTAGTAAAATTAATGTTCCAAAATCAGGAAATTAATATTACTGAAAGTGCTATACCAATTATTGATGTTCCTGAAGTTGAAAAATCAGAAAAGCCTGTATTAAGTTTAAATAATTTATCAGCGAAATCAAAAGAAAAAGATGGGACTGATTTAAAGTCGATTTCTTTTGATATATACGGTGGTGAAATACTTGGTATAGCAGGTATTTCTGGGAATGGACAAAAGGAGTTAGCAGAGGTTATTATTGATCCGAATAATATAACCGAAGGTGAAATTGATTTATTAGGTGAGAAAGTAAATGGTCTAACAACCAATAAGATATTTGATAGAAATGTATTTTATATACCTGAGGATAGAAAAAAAGAATCTATTTTAGGGCGCGGAGATATAGTGAATAATGTTTTATTAGGTCATCAAAGAGAAGAAAAATTCCAAAGTAATGGAATTATTAAATGGAAAAAAGTAAGAGATGAAACTCAAGATGTAATTAAAGAATATGGAGTTAAAACTCCTGATGAGAAACAACAAATTGGAAAATTATCCGGCGGCAACATTCAAAGAGTAGTAATTGGAAGGGCTTTAATAAATGATTTAGATTTACTAGTAACTCACAGCCCGACTGCAGGTTTAGATATGGCATCTGTTGAATTTGTATTTAAAAGACTAGTCGAATTAAGATCTGAAGGGACTGCCGTTTTATATATAAATGAGGATCTTGATGAATTAATGGAAGTAAGTGATAGAATAGGTGTAATCCATGAAGGTAAATTAATTGAAATATTTAACCAGGATCAATATGATAAATATGAAATTGGTTCTAAGATGATTGGAGGTTAATAAAGTGGCTGTAGAAGAGAAAACAATAGAAGAAAATTCCAACTGGCAGAAGTTTTGGAATGGTTTTAAACCCTATATATTAGCTCTTGTGATAGCATTTGGTATTTCGGGCGCGATTATTGGAATCCTTGGGTATAATATTCCTAAAGCCTATCAAACTTTACTTTTTACTTCTTTTTCATCACAAAGAGGTTTCGTAGAGACTTTGAAAAAATTCATTCCCTTAACATTTGCTACTTATGCATTTGCTATTCCGTTTAGAATCAAATTTTTCAACATAGGTGGCTGGGGACAGATGCTCTTTGGTGGCACTATAACCGCAATTGTCGGGATTGGTTTAGCCGGACTTAATCTTCCTGCGATTATTTTTATACCAATATTGATTTTATCTGCAATGTTGGCTGGAGCACTGTTTGCACTAATAGCAGGATTTCTTAAAGCATATTATAATATTAATCCAATAATTTCAACAATTATGTTGAACTTTATAGCGTTTTATTTTGTTAACTTTGTTGCAACTAATGCACCCTGGAAAGCTCCACAATCAGGGCATCCGATGACTTTAAAATTACCGGAAGCAGCTCTGTTACCAAAGGTATTTAATCAGATACATTTTGGTATAGTGTTAGTAATCCTTGCAATAATTGCAATATATTACTTAATGAACAAAACTGTTTTAGGTTATGAAATTAAGGCTACTGGTATAAATCCAGATGCTTCATCAGTTTATGGTATAAAGATGAAAAAAACACTGATGATTACCTTCTTAATCGCTGGTGCGATGGGCGGTCTTGGTGGAGGTATAGAAGTGATGGGAGTACATTCTCGTTTAATTGAAGGTTTTGCTCTTACCAGTGGTGCCCAATACGGAATATTTGGTATACTAACTGCATTAATTTGTCAAGGTAAACCTCTTGGTGTACCGCTTTCTGCTATGTTTATTTCTATTCTTTTAGTTGGTGCAGATGCTATGCAGAGGACACTTCAGGTGCCGGTTGAACTTGTGTTTTTGACTCAAGCAATAATTGTACTTATGATTGTTGTATTAAGAAGACAAGCTGGCGGAAGTTATATTGAATAAAGAATTAATATTAATTTATGAAAGGAAGTGTTGATGTGGGTCAACTTACAGAAATGCTTACACAGATAATTTCATATACCAGCATCTATGCCCTGGCCAGTCTTGGAATTGTAATCGGTGGTAGAACAGGAGTATTTAATATTTCCGGTGAAGGAATAATGCTTGCTTCTGCTTCGGCTGGATTTATTGCAGCCTATCAGACCGGGAGCTGGTTTATGGGCTTTGTAGTAGGTGCTTTAATGGGTGGATTATTTGCTTTAATTTTGATATATATACATGAGAAACTTAAAATTAGTCAGTTTATATTAGGTATTACATTGGTTATCTTAGGTACCGGTTTATCTGACTTATTATACAAGACAGCTATTGGTGTACAATTATTTGCACCAGAAGCACCACGAGTTCCTGATATCAGAATTCCTGGCTTATCTAATATCCCCATAATATCTGCGATTTTCAATCAAGATGTAATAGTATATTTCACATATATTGCAGTGTTTATAGCTTTTTATATATTTTATCACACCAGGATTGGGCTTGAAACAAGAGCTATAGGTGAAGATCCTAAGGCAGCAGATGTTGTAGGAATCAATGTAAAATTACGTAGATATGTAACTACTATTATTGGTGGTATGTTTATGGGACTTGCTGGAGCATATTTACCCTTGGTTGTTACAGGAACATATACAACTAATATCTCAAATGGTAGAGGATTTATGGCAATAGGAATTGCTATATTTGCCAGTTGGCGTCCAGAGAGAGCGCTTCTAGGTTCATTTATATTTGCTGCTATTGAAGTAATTTCTTTCCAACAACAGCTTGGTGCTTCAATGTTTCCTTATCAGTTCTTACTGATGTTACCCTTTATCTCGGTTCTACTAATTATGTGGTTATTCAATAAAAAGGTTGAATTTCCAGCTGCACTAGGAAAACCATATAGTCGAGAATAATATATATAAAAAAAGCAGTCCTTTTTGGGCTGCTTTTTTATTAAATCTTAACTAAACAAATCTAGCAGCGAAAATGCCGAGCATTACCGCTAGTAATCCTAATGAAAATTACTAAATATATTAATACCTGCCATTAGATAACTTTTATCTTCTATTAACTTCATTTTTTCAAAGCTCCTAAAAAACCAGTAGTTAAAAGAATTTTAAAATTGCCTAAACCAGTTAACTTTTCAACAAAAACTATCATTAAAAATCCTAAAAGAAAAGAACCAATTGCATTAACCACAAGAGTACCATTTGGAAGTAGAGATTCCCAATTGATTTCTATCCATTTGGTTAAAAGATAACGACAACTTGCCCCCATAAATCCTCCAATTCCTATATAAAGTAATTTCAATATATAATACCTCCTTAAAATTTACGACATATAAAAAGCCCCTGCTTAGCCTAATAGACCAAACAGGAGCCATTAGTCAGATTATCTGACAGTTAAAGGTGAACTCCATCACCTAATTTAATTTTCTCATTTATTATATAAGTAGTTTAAAATAATATCAACTATTTTCAATTATTATCTTAAAGAGGATATTAGATATTGTTGTTTAAATAATATGGTAGGATATAATTATAATATATCATAATTAATAATTAGTTAAATTAGAAAGGATGATCTATAATGGAAAGTATTTTAAGTTATTCCAAAGAAGTTCAAAATGCCATAAATGAAGATAAAACTATTGTTGCTTTGGAGTCGACAATAATAGCACACGGTTTTCCTTATCCTGATAATATTGAATTAGCTTTAAAGTTAGAAGAACAAGCAAGAGAAGTTGGGGTAGTACCAGCAACAATTGCAATTATTGATGGCAAGTTAAAGGTGGGACTAACTAAAGAGGAAATAGAGTTTATTGGTCAGTCAGATGATATAAAAAAGGCAAGTTTAAGGGACTTACCAGTAATATTAGCTAAAAAACTGAACGGGGCTACAACTGTGGCAGCTACCATGCAGATTTCTTATCTAGCTGGTATTGATGTTTTTGTTACTGGTGGTATTGGCGGAGTTCATAGGAAGGCTGAAGAAACATTCGATATTTCAGCTGATTTAAAGGCTCTTTCCCAGTATCCAGTTACAGTTGTTTGCGCTGGTGCAAAATCTGTTTTGGATTTACCTAAAACCAAAGAGGTTTTAGAGTCAAAAGGTGTACCTGTATTAGGTTATCAGACAAATAAATTACCAGCATTTTATGTAAGAGATAGTGGTTTAGAAGTTGATTATATGGTTGAGAACGCTGAAGAAGTATCTAGTATAATCAAGAGTAATAGGTTATTAGAAAATAAAAATGGTATTTTGGTTACTGTTCCAATATCAAAAGAAGATGAACTTAATGAAAAGGAATTTAATAAAATTATTGATGAACTAACTCAGGAAGTAGAACAAAAAGAAGTGAAAGGTAAAAATATAACTCCTTACCTATTAGATAGAATTAAAGAAAAAACTGATGGTAGGAGTGTAGATACCAATGTTTCTCTTGTAAAAAACAATCTTAGGGTAGGTTGTAATATTGCTAAAAAGTTAAAGGGAAATTATTAAAATGATATTAGTATTAGGTGATATAAATTTAGATATAATTGTTAATTTAAGGGAAGATATTAACTTTAATACAGATAGTGAGTCTGATATTCATTTTGAAGGTGGAGGGTCAGCTGCTAACTTTTCATACTGGCTGGATTATTTAGAACAACCGGTTAGGTTTGTAGCTAAGACCGGTGGTGATTTTATAGTTGATTATCTGAAGAAACAGTTTCAAAATACAAAAATAGATTTTATTAATTTAGTAAGTAAAAATAAAGAAACAGGTCGTATTGTTATATTGCTAAGTAAGTCAGGAGATAGAACCATGGTAACAGATCGAGGTGCAAATCTTGATTTTTCTCCCGAAGATATAACAAATGATTATTTTAAAGGTATTGAGCATTTACATTTAGGAGGGTACAGCTTTTTTGGTGGTAAGAACATGGAAGAGACTTCAATAAAAACAATTAAAAAAGCTAAACAAAATAATATTAAGGTATCTTTTGATCCTTCTTCTTATTCTGGTCTGAATAGTTATGGTACCCAAAATATTTTAAACCAAACCAAGGGTGTTGATTTTTGTTTTCCAAATATAGATGAAGGTAGAGTCTTAGCAAATGAAGAAGATCCAGAAAAGATTGTACATGTATTATTAAATTATTATAAAAATGTAGTACTAAAATTAGGAGAAGAGGGTTGCTATATTGGAAATCAAGATTTTATTAAAAAGATCAAACAGAAAAGAAAATTAGCTGATGGAGATACTACTGGGGCGGGAGATGCTTTTACTGCAGCCTTTCTTGCGGATTATCTTAATAATGGTATTCTACAATCAGCTGCAGAAAAAGCTAATGAAGTGGCTTTTAAATGTGTTAAAAAAATTGGGGGTAGACCTCCTGAATTGTAAGGGCTGTATAACTATTTTAATAAACGAAAAATGCTAAACTGAAAAATATCATACTTAAGAAAATAACGAGTATATCTAATAGCCATATTTTTTTTCCATCATGTTTAATAAAGGCAACAAGCTTTTGTGAAGTTTTTTCCCAATTGAATATCAAACCTATCGTTTTAAGTGACATAACACTTATAAATATTGTTAAAATCCAGCCGTAAGCAGTATATTGATAAATTGTTGCATAAAATGTAATCGCTAACATTAAAAATGCATATACTAAGAATAGGTATATTGTTCTAGATTTTTCTTTTTTTGAATAATGACTTTCTGCCCATCCATATAATTTATCATGTATAAAAATTCCTGCAAGGCCTTTGATTAAGGCTGTTGTTCCTAATATAATGCTAATTAACTCAAATAACATTTTCATTCCACCTTTTACTTTTGATTTGTGATAATCCGGAAAATAAAATTAGACTACCCAGTCACATGACTTAGTAGTCACATTCTACCATAATGGAAATAAATTGTCAAGACCAGGTGGTCATAATTTATTGACAAACCATATTTAAAATATTATAATTATGACCACATAGTCAATATATTGGGGGATGAATTTAATGCCTAAGGAAACTTTTTTCAATTTAAATGACGATAAACAAAATTTAATATATGAAATTGCTTTAAAGGAATTTGCCATTAATGATTATAATTCGGCATCCATAAATTCTATAGTCAAAAAAGCGGATATTTCAAAAGGTAGCATGTACCAGTATTTTGATAATAAAAATGATCTTTATATGTATCTTTTAAATACCGCAAGTGAAAAAAAATTAAACTATATTAGAGATAATATTTCGGGAGAAGATAAAAGTTTTTTTGAAATGATAAAGGAGATACATTTAGTAGGAGCTAAATTCGATTTAACCCATCCTAAATATTCAAAAATGATAATTAATGCTATGAATGAAAATATTATTGAAGGAATAGGTGATATAAGTTTTCAATTAAAGAATAAATCTGATGATTTTTTTGAAAACTATATAATAAAAGGACAACAACAAAATAATATCCGTAACGATATAGACAGCAGTTTTTTGTCCTTTTTAATTAGCAGGACGTCAATTTCGTTAATAGATTTTATTTCAAAGACATATAATTTTTCCTATCGCGAACTTATTAATGAAAACAAAAAGGAAATGCCAATTGAGGAAAATGAATTAGAAGAAATTTTAGAAGATTATATTTCGGTATTGAAAAAGGGTATTAAAATATATAATTAATAATATTGAAGATAAATCAGGGAGGAATTTACCACCTGATAGAGAATATATAATAAAAGGAAAATATTTTAAAAGAAGGGGCTGAAGTATCTATATGGAACAGGTTTATGAGCAAAAAAGAAAACAACTACTTGACGATCTAAGTAACATGAGCGAAGTTGCTGAAGAAATGTTGCAAAACGCTATTAATGCACTTGACGAAAAAAATGGAGATCTAGCCTGGGATGTAATTAATAGAGATGATGTAATGGATAATTACCAAGTTACTATTGAAGAAGAAGTATCCAGATTATTATCTCTCGATAAACCCCTCATGAGTGATATTCAGTATAGTATCGCTTTAGTTAAGATTGCAAGCGATCTTGAAAGAATTGCCGATCATGCTACAAATATTGCAGAGATAGTACTTGAATTGAAGAACGAAGAGTATTTACAATCTCTTGTAATGATACCTGAATTAGCAAATATTGTTAAAGATATGTTGGATGTTGTATTGGAAGCTTTTATCACTAAAAATGCTGATTTAGCTGAAGCTGCTTGTAGGCAGGACGAAAGAGTTGATAATATTTACGAACAAATATATAATAAGAATTTAAAATTAATAAGTAAAAAAGAAGACCTAGAAAATATCAACCAAGTTTTCAGTTTTACAAATGTTGCTAAATCTTTAGAAAGAATTGGTGACCATGCAACCAATATTGGGGAAGAAACGATCTTTATATTAACAAAGAAAAGAACAAAATATTAACATATATCACATAGTAATTTTTTAAAAAAAGCCTATCTTTCTTTTCAGATAGGCTTTTTCTATTATTAATTATTAAAAGGAGGATTTAAATGAGTATATATATTAAAAATGGTAAAGTTGTAAAAGATGACTCAGTACAGGATCTAAATATTTTAGTAGAAGATGAGCAAATTAAGAAGATAGATAGTCCAGAAAATTTTGATGAAGCAGAATTCAATAGTAGTCAAATTATTGATGCTAAAGGACGCTATGTATTACCGGGAATGATTGATGCTCATACACATTATTTACTGAAGTCTAGGAATTCGGTAACTGCTGATGATTTTTACAGTGGTTCACTTGCTGCTGCTTTTGGAGGAGTAACAACTTTCATAGATTATATTGATGATCAACATGAACGAGATAATTCTTTAAAAGAATCAATGGATAACCGAAAAGACGAAGCAAGGGATGCCGTAGTTGATTATTCATTCCATCAAATTATTACTCACTTTGATGATGAAATTGCACGTGAATTAAGAGAAATAAAGGAACAAGGAGTTAATAGTATAAAAATCTTTACAACTTATCGTAAAGAAGGCTATTTACTTGAAAAAGAAAATCTTTATGAACTATTTAAAATACTAAATCAGCTAGAATTGTTACCAACTGTTCATGCAGAAGATAATCAAATTATAGAGGAAAATGAAGAAAAATATAAAAAAGAGGATAAAACTGGTGTAGAATATCATCCAGATATAAGAACTGATAAATCTGAAGCGGAAGCAATAAAAAACATTGGAGAACTAATAGACATAATGGAAATGCCAGCCTATATAGCTCATCTCTCATCTGAATTAGGACTTGAAGCACTCAAAAAACAACAGTCTGAAGGAAGAGACTTATATGCTGAGACCACTCCTCATTATTTGGTATTAAACAGAGAGTTTTTAGAAAGAGAAGATGGTTATCTGTATTTTATGACCCCACCTTTGAGAACCAAAGAAGATAATGAAACTTTATGGAAGGGACTAGCTGAAGATGACTTAGATGTGGTAGCAACTGACCACTGCGCATTTACAAAAGCTCAGAAAAAGATTGGGGATGATTCATTTAATATTTTACCAGGGATTCCAGGTTCAGAAACGCTATTACCTTTAATTCAACACTTTGGTACTGAAAAAGGTCTTAATATAGTAGATATAGTAAATAAGTTATCTACAAATCCGGCTAAGATATTTGGGCTATATCCTCGAAAAGGTAGTTTAAAGGAAGGTACTGATGCAGATATAATAATATTTGATCCAGAAATATCTCGTCCACTTGATAATATATTCATGCATTCAATGGCTGAGTATAGTCCATATAAGCATATTGAAGTCAAAGGGTTTCCTCTCACAACGATCAGTAGAGGAGAAATATTAATAGATGAAGGAGCTTACCGTGGATTCAGGGGACACGGACAGTTTATTGAAGCTGAGAAGAGCTCTTTATATTAAATCAAAGATCAAGAAATATAAAAAGGGGTTATTATTAAAAAAATTATTGTGAATACTTGCACAAAGTAAATAATTATGTTATACTATCTTTGAAATTGATAAATAAGTATGTATTTGAGTATATATAACCAAATAAAAGTAACATTAATAATTTTGACACCCCTTCCCTATCTGTTATCTCAGATAGGGTTTTTTATTTACCAAAGAAAAAGATGAGAGACTTTATTTATGCTTAAAACTTTCAATTAACACAATGATTATGGTATAATTTAAATAACAAATTCGGAGGTGGGAATACATGGATAAAAATTATAATATTTCTGCGGATGAACTAAGATGTTATTGTAAATCAGGTAACTTTACATTTGAATCCACAGCTGAACTTGATCCATTTGAAGAAGGAGTTATTGGACAAAAAAGAGCCGTAGATGCGATAGAAACTGGTATGAGAATTGAACATGAAGGGTATAATATATATATATCCGGTGTACCTGGTTCTGGTAAATCTACTTATGCTAAAACTATTGCTGAAAAGAAGGCTGATAAAAAATCTGCCCCACATGATTTGTGTTATGTATTTAATTTCAGTAATCCTGAAAAGCCAAAGGCAATGAAATTGCCCCCTGGTACTGGAATTAGGTTAGATAGTGATATGGAGAATTTCATAAAAGATCTAAAAGAAGAAATTCCCGAAGTATTTCAAAGTGACGAATATGATGAAGCTCGCAGTAAGATAATGTCTCAGTATCAAGAAAAGTCTAATGAAATTATGGAAGAGTTTAATAAAGAGATAAAAAAAGATGGTTTTACCTTACAAAACACAGCAAGAGGTACTGTACCAGTTCCAATAGATGAAGACGGCAATATAATTAAACAAGATGAGTTTCAAAAACTTGATGAAGAAAAGAAAAGTAAATTAAGGGAAAAGAGCCAGGAAATACAAAATGATATGGAAAAAATGATGAGAGAGATACGAGAACACAAATCCGAAGCACAAAAAAAGTTAAAGGAAATGGAAAAGAAATTAAGCCTTAATGTAATTGAACCTAAGATTGAAAATCTAAAAGAGAAATATGGAGATATAGATGAAGTTGACCAGTATTTGGAAAGAGTAAAAAATGATATCACTCAACATTTAGATAAATTCAAAAAGAAAGATGAGGCTTCCCAGAAAAATAAAATGGCACAACTATTTCAACAAAATGATGATGGATCCTTCTTTGTCCGTTATAAAGTAAATTTAATAGTGGATAACAAAGAACTAGAAGGCGGACCAGTTATTTTTGAGTCTAACCCCACATATTATAATCTATTTGGGAAAATAGAAGCCAAAAGTAAATTTGGAACTTTAACAACTGATTTCACCATGATCAAAAGTGGTTCTATCCATGAAGCGAATGGTGGATATCTAATTATGAAAGTAAAAGATTTACTCACAAAACCCTTTGCCTGGGAAACTTTAAAAAGAGTATTAGTTAACCAGGAAATTATTGTTGAAAATATAGGGGAACAATACAGAGCAGTCCCAATTAGTGGTTTAAAACCAGAAGGCATTCCTGTGGATCTTAAAGTTATTTTGATTGGGGATCCATATATTTATCAACTTCTGTATCACTATGATGATGAATTTCAAAAACTATTTAAAATAAGAGCCGCTTTTGATTATGAAATGAAGAGAAATGAAGAAAACATGGAAAAATTTGCTTCCTTTATTGCTTCGATTTGTAATAATGAAGGCTTAAATCATTTCACTCCTGAAGCGGTCTCTAAAGTTATTGAATACAGCAGCAGGATGTCTGAGGATAAAGATAAAATGACAGCTAAATTCAACCAAATTTTAGAAGTCATATATGAAGCGGATTCATTAGCAGAAGTTAATTCCCATAAACTAGTTAAAAAAGATGATGTAAAGGAAGCCATCAAAGAAAGAGTTAAGAGATCAAATTTAATTGAAGAAAAAATACAAGAAAAAATAGAAGAAGAAGATATCTTAATTGATATAGATGGTAAAAAAACAGGAGAAATTAATGGTCTATCAGTATATCAAACTGGACAATATGCTTTTGGTAGACCTACTAAAATTACAGCGCAAACTTTTATGGGAAAAGAAGGCGTAATCAATATAGAGCGTGAAGCGGATATGAGTGGTAAAATCCATAACAAAGGAGTACTCATTTTCTCTGGTTATCTTGGTAATAAATATGCCCAAGAGATTCCCCTAAGTTTAAATGCTTCATTAGCTTTTGAACAAAGTTATGGTGGTATAGATGGTGATAGTGCGACTGCTGCTGAATTGATTGCAATCTTATCAGCAATATCTGGTTATCCAATCCGACAAGACCTTGCTATTACTGGTTCAATGAATCAGAAAGGTGATATTCAACCGATTGGTGGAGTGAACCAAAAAGTAGAAGGATTTTATAAAGTCTGTCAAAACAAAAAAGTGACCGGTGAACAAGGAGTAGTAATTCCTGAACAAAATAAAGATAACTTAATGTTAAAAGAAGATGTAATTAATGATATTAAAGAGGATAAATTTCATCTTTATGCAGTCAGTAATATAGATGAAGCAATAGAACTAATGTTTGACAGACCAGCTGAAGAGGTACATGAAAAGGTAAAAGAAGTCATGAAAGAAAAAGCAGAAAAAGCTGTTGAATTTAAAAGTAAAGATAAAGAAGATTAACTTATAGGATAAGAGGTGTTGTAATTGCGGGTAATAAAAAATGTCGATATTATAAAACCTAATCAAGTATTAAAAGGTTATGATATAAAATTTTCAGATAAAATTTTAGCTATAGAAAAAGATATTGAAGTTGATGATGATAATCAAATAATTGATGGTAATGGTTATTATCTTAGCCCGGGTTTTATAGATCTGCATATGCATGGAAGTTTTGGTATTGATTTAATGTCAGCTAAAAAAAATGATATAAAAGAAATGGCTGATGCTCTAACTAAAGTAGGTACCACATCCTTTTTACCAACAGTAATGACTGCAAGTATTGAGCGAATGGAAAGTGCAATCAAAAACATCCAGGAAGTAATAAATAAAGAAAACAATGTTATTAAAGGTATTAATTTAGAGGGCCCTTTATTAAACCCAGCCAAGGCTGGCGCTCAAGATAAAAAGTACATGAAAGCCTTAAATTTTGAATTGTTTGATAGATATCAAGAAATAATTAAAATTGTGACAGTAGCTCCTGAAGTTGAGGGAGCTACTGATTTACTTAATAAATTAAATAGTTTAAATATAGTTTCTGCAATGGGGCATACGAATGCTAGTTATGAAGAAAGTTTACAAGGCTTTAAAAAAGGAATTTCTCTGGTAACCCATCTTTTTAACGGGATGAAAGGTATTCATCATAGAGAGATTGGGGCAGCTGGAGCAGCTCTGCTAGAAAATATCAGTACAGAAATAATTGTTGATGGTATTCATATTTCTCGTCCCATGATCCAAATGATTTTAAGATTAAAAAGTTTAGATAATTTAATCCTTATCACAGATGCCCAGCCGGCAGCGCTATATGAAGGTGATCAAATTCAATTCAATGAGAGAAAAGTAATTTTAAAGGATGGAAGTGCCCGTTTTGAGGATGGGACATTGGCAGGAAGTATACTCTCAATGCAGAAAGCCGTTAAAAATATGGCTGAATTTACTGATTTAAGTATAGATAAAATAATAAAAATGGCTACTTTAAATCCGGCCCGCAAAATTAACTTTGATTCAAAAATAGGTAGTATAGAACTAAATAAAAAAGCTGATTTAATATTAATGGACAAATCATTAGATATCATAAATGTATTTAAAGAAGGGAAACAAAAGTGTGAAGTTAAATAGTTAGGAGTGAACAAAGTGATAAAAATAGAAGCAGATTTGCATGTACACTCTATGTTTAGTGGACATGCATATTCAACCATAGACGAATTAGCTGAAGAGGCTAGCAATAAAGGACTTAAAATGATTGCTTTAACTGACCATGGACCTGCGTTGCCAGGTGGTACGCATTTTAATTATTTTAATAATTTAAAGGTTCTACCTGAAAAGATAAAAGGAGTAAAAATTTTAAGGGGAATCGAAGCTAATATCTTAAATGATGGTTCTTTAGATTTGGCGGAAAGATATTTTAGAGATCTCAATTTTGTGGCTTGTGGTATTCATATGAATACAGGTTATACAAATACTAGTGTTAAAGAGCATACAAGAGCTACAATTAATGCTATTAAGAACCCATTAGTTGATATGATAACTCATCCAATTAATTTATCAAATATGGTAGATTTAGAGGATATAGTACAGGCTGCTAAAGAATATGACGTAATTTTAGAAATCAATGCGAGTTCCCATAAAAAGAACGAGAGAAGTCGTGGAGATAAAAAATTATCAAGAAAATTGATAAAACTAGCCTTAAAAAATAATAACTTATTAGCTTTAAATAGTGATGCACATTATAGAGATCTAGTTGGTGATTTGAGCAATTTAGAACCAATTGTAGGAGATGGACTTATAACAAATGATAATATTATTAATTCATCAATGGAACGAGTCTTAGAATTTTTAGACAAGAAAAATAAAGTAAATTTAAGAAACTAAAAGATTTAACAGAATATTTTCATCTATTCGGCAATAATCTTCATTATTGCCGTTTTTTTATATTTGAAATTTTTATAATAATCATTATAATAATAAGTAGAAAGTAAAGTAAAGTCAAAAAATCAGTTAAAGTCAAAAATTTCAATTGGAGGTGTCTATATGTTTGATTTAGTTCCTGGTAGCAGAAGAGAAAAAAGAACTCCTGAAAAAAGTGATGATCCGTTTGATGCTTTATGGAACAGTTTCTTCGATAATGTGATGGACCGTTCTGAGATTGGTTTTAGAACTGATGTTAAGGAAAAAGATGATAAATATATTATAGATGCTGAATTACCTGGGATGGATAAAGAAGACATCAATGTTGAAATGGATGATAACTATCTAACAATAACAGCCAATAATGAACATTATGAGGAAGAAGAAAAAGAAGGATATATTAGAAGAGAAAGAAAAAAAGGTAATTATCATAGAAGTTTTTACATTGAAAATATTAAAGAAGATGGAGTAGAAGCTGAGTATGATAATGGGATATTAGAGATCACATTACCTAAAAAAGAAGAGACAGTAAGCAAGAAAAAGACAATAGATATTAAGTAAATATTATTCAAGAATTTGAATCCCGGTTTTAACCCGGGATTTTTTTATTTTGTCTTAAATTTAAGATATAATATATATATGGAACAGATTTTGCATAATATATAAGTGTATATTATTTTAGTTAAATATAAAAACGAAAAGAAAACTATAAAGGAGGAATAATTAGTGAATAAAATAGCAATAATTGGTTCGGGAACGATGGGTAATGGCATCGCACAGGTAGTAGCAGGTTCTGGTTATGAGGTTATACTGGTTGACTTAACAGAAGAATTATTACAAAGAGGTATTGATACTATCGAGAAGAATTTAAATAGAGCTATTAATAAAGAAAAGATAAGTACAGATCAGAAAGAAAAAATATTGGGAAGAATAGATACTACTGTTAGATATGAGGATATTAAAGATGTTGACCTTGTTATAGAAGCTGGTCCCGAAAAACTGGAAGTAAAAAAAGAGATCTTTAATAAACTTGATGAGATTTTAGATGAAGATATAATAATTGCAAGTAACACTTCAGCTTTGAGTTTGACTGAACTGGCTGCTGCAACTAGCCGGCCAGAAAAAGTTGTTGGGATTCACTTTTTCAATCCGGTAACTGTAATGCAGCTTGTAGAACTAATTAATAACATTTTGACAAGTGAGGAAACAATTGAGAAAGCTCATGAATTTATTGATTCTATAGGTAAGAATGCAGTTGAACTGAATGAATCACCCGGATTTATAGTAAATAGATTATTAATACCAATGATTAATGAAGCTATCTTTTTAGTTGAAGAAGATATTGCAACACCAGATGATATCGATACTGCAATGAAATTAGGAGCTAATCATCCTTTAGGTCCTTTAGCCTTAGCTGATTTAATTGGTTTAGATGTTTGTTTAGCAATTATGGAAACCCTTCAGGATGAATTTGGAGATCCTAAATATAGGCCAGCACCACTTTTAAGAAAAAAAGTTAGAGCAGGACAATTAGGTCGAAAGACCGGAGAAGGATTTTATCAATACTAAGAAAGAAGGGATTTATAGTGGAGTTTAAAAATATTGTTACAAAAACAGTGCACAACAAAGCATATATAAAAATTGATCGACCTGAACATTTAAATTCTCTCAATAAAGAAACATTACTTGAAATAGAAGAAGCAGTAGATATAATTGCGGATGAGGTAAATTTGCGAGTCCTAATAATAACAGGGAAAGGGGATAAAGCATTTGTAGCAGGTGCAGATATTAGTGAAATGAAGGAGATGAACTCTGCTAAAGCAAAAGAATTTGCTGCTTTGGGTCAGCGAGTTTTTAACAAAATTGAAAACTGTTCCAAGCCTGTTATAGCTGCTGTAAATGGCCATGCACTTGGCGGTGGATGTGAATTAGCTTTAGCCTGTGATATTAGAATTGGCAGTAAAAATGCTCAATTCGGACAACCAGAAGTAGGTTTGGGAATCATACCAGGATTTGGTGGGACCCAAAGGTTAAGTAGAATAATAGGTGATGGTCTCGCTCGCGAATATATTTATACAGGTCGTTATATAAATAGTAAGAAAGCAAAAGAAATAGGATTATTAAATCATTTAACAGAATTAGACGAATTAGATAAAAAAACAGAAGAAATAGCAGATGAAATAATTAATAATTCTCCTTCTGCTGTTCGTAAAGCAAAAGAAGCTATTAACTACAGACTTAATTCTAATCAGGAGGAAGGTCTGGAGTTTGAAGCACAAACTTTTGGCGAATGTTTTAACACATATGATCAAAAAGAGGGTATGACGGCATTTCTAAAAAGAGAAAAACCTCAATTCAAGGGTGAGTAGGGAGGCAATCAATGGGTAAAGTAATAGATATGCAGGAATTAGATAAGTTCTTTGATGATGAGATGCGAATTATGATTGGTGGCTTTTTGGACTGTGGTACTGCTGAAACTGTATTAGCTTATGTTAATCAGCTCGATTTGCATAGTTTGACTATCATAGTAAATGATGCGGGCTATAATTATAAAAGTAAGGGTAAATTCTTAGCCACAGCTGATATAAATAATATAATTACTTCTCATATTGGAACAAATCCGGATGTAGGAGCAAAAATGAACAATGGAGAAATTGAAATAGAATTAATTCCCCAAGGGACACTTGTAGAACAGATTAGAGCTCATGGTGCGGGATTAGGGGGTATCTTAACCCCAACTGGAATTGGCACAAAAGCTGAAGAAGGTAAACAGATTATTGAAGTAGAGGGAGAGAAACATATCTTAGCAACCCCAATTGGTGCTGATATAGCAATTATTAAAGCCTGGAAAGCAGATAAAAGCGGTAATTTAATCTATCGTCATTCTGCTAAGAACTTTAATCCTATAATGGCAATGGCTGCTGATACTGTTATTGCAGAAGCAGAAAATATTGTTGAAAATGGAGAATTGGATAATAATAATATTATGACTTCCAATATTTTTGTTGATTATCTTGTTAAGAGTAAACCTGAAAATTAAATAATATTTTTATCATATTTAATTTAATTAGTTAGGAAGGGTGAAATAATGTCCCAAACAAAAACTAAAATTGCTCAAAGAATTTCCAAAGAAATAAATGATGGTGATGTAGTTAACCTAGGTATTGGAATTCCGACCATAGTTTGTGATTTTATACCATCAGATATAGAAGTACATATCCATTCTGAAAATGGATTAGTAGGCTTAGATAAGGAAGCAGCAGAAGGATTTGAAGATAAAGATATAATAAATGCAAGTGGGAAATATGCTACAATAAAAAATACAGGTAGTTTTTTTGATAGTGCAATGTCCTTTAACATAATCAGAGGAGGTCATCTTGATATGACAGTTCTAGGTGCCCTCCAGGTTGACAGCAAAGGAAATATTGCAAATTGGATGATTCCTGGTAAATTGGTCCCAGGTATGGGAGGGGCTATGGATTTAACAGTTGGCGCCAAAAAAGTTATCTGTGCTATAACCCATCAGACTAAAAAAGGAACTTCAAAGATAAAACAAGAATGTAATTTACCTTTAACTGCAGCCGGAGAAGTTGATTTAATTGTATCTGAGTTAGCAGTAATGGAAGTTTCTAGTGAAGGATTGATTTTGAAGGAAATAGCAAAAGAAGTAGATGTAAATGAGGTAATAGAAAAAACTGAAGCGGAATTAAAAATAAGTGAGAATTTAAAACAGTTTTAAGATAAACATATAGGGCACCTTAACGGTGCCCTGAAGTATTTAATAATCTATTGTAAAATCATCATTTTCAATAAGTTTTGAAACTCCTCGATTGTTTATATTTTCTTGAGAATTAGTTTGTTCATAACCTGGTTCAGTGTAAGCAAAAAACCTGCCTTCGTAGTTTCTTAAGATCACTTTGTTTTCTGCCTGAGAGATCATATATTGAGGACTAACTGGAATTTTTCCTCCTCCACCTGGAGCATCAATAACATAGGTTGGAACTGCCATACCAGTAGTATGTTGTCTTAAAGATTCTATTATTTCTATTCCCTTACTGACTGGGGTTCTGAAGTGTTCAATACCTTTAGATAAATCACATTGGTATAAATAATATGGTTTAATTCTTATGTACAGTAATTTCTGAACAAGGTCTTTCATAATAGCTGGTTGGTCATTTATTCCTTTCAATAATACACTTTGATTTCCCACTGGTATTCCTGCATAATTTAACTTTTCAATAGCCTGTTTAGCGGTTTCTGTGATTTCCTTGGGATGGTTAAACTGTAAATTCAAATATATGGGATGGTACTTTTTCAACATGTTAACTAAGTTATCAGTGATACGTTGGGGCATAACTACAGGTGTTCTAGAACCAATGCGAATTATTTCAACGTGTTTTATTGCTCTTAATTTTTTAATTATTTTTTCTAATTTATCGTCAGAAACTAAGAGAGCGTCTCCACCGGATAATAGTACATCGCGAATATTTTTATTGTTTTTAATATATTCTACAGCCTGATCAATTTGGTTCATGGGCATTGATTTATCAGTTACTCCAGCGAATCTTCTTCTAGTACAGTGTCGACAATACATCGAACATTGATCAGTTATTAAAAGTAATACCCGATCTGGATAACGGTGAGTAAGTCCTGGTACAGGTGAATCAACATCTTCGTGTAGGGGATCTTCCATATCAGCTTTCCCTAAATCAAGCTCTTTGGCAGTAGGAACGGCTTGTTTACGGATCGGACAGTCCCTACTATCTTTATCCATTAAACTAGCATAATAAGGTGTAATAGCCATTCTTAATGTATCAAGGGAAGATTCAATTTCTTCGGTTTCTTTTTCGTTTATATCAATAACTTTCTTTAAAGTTTCTACGTCAGTAATTCTATTTTTGACTTGCCAGTGCCAATCATTCCAATCTTCTTCACTTACATCTTTCCATAGGTCGATATCTTTATAGCTGTGCATCCTTTACCTCCTATACGAGAAAATAATTTTAAATTAATCACCACTATAATATTATGCAAAAAGCATACCAAGTTGCTGAAATGTTGAAGATTAGTTTATGATATAATATAATGAAATATGTTATTAAAAATATTAAGCAATTTAAGGAAGTGAATATTATGAATAAAACTCCCCGTGTGAATATTAATCTTGCAGAAATAGAAACCAATGCCCGTATCTTAAAGAACAAATGTGAAGAACAAGGAATAAATATTACAGGTGTTGTCAAAGGAGGAGCAGGGGATTTAAGAATAGTAAATGCTATAGTTTCCGGTGGTATATCTACCATAGGAGATTCTAGAATAAAAAATATAAAAAAGATGAGGGAAGCTGGTTTTGATAATGAAATGGTACTTCTTAGATTACCCCGGCTTTCAGAAATTCAATCACTCATCAAATATGTTGATATAAGTCTTAATTCTGAATTAGTCACCCTAGAAGGTATAGGTAGAGAAGCCCTTAAACAAGGAAAGATCCATAAGGCCATAATTATGGTTGATGTTGGTGATCTAAGAGAAGGGGTATTAGTAAAAGATTTTATGGAATTTATGAAGTCTGCTCTGGAAATAGAGGGTGTTGAGATTGTTGGGCTTGGCACTAATGTTGGTTGTTATGGTGGTGTTTTACCAACTCCAGAGAACACTAAGATTCTATTAGATTTAAAAGAAAAGATTAAAGATAAATATGATTATGATCTGAAAGTGGTTTCTGGGGGTAATACAGCAACAACGATTCTTTTAGAAAAGGGTCAACTACCTGAAGGTATTAATAATTTGAGAGTAGGCGAAGGTTTGATTCAAGGTACAGATATTACACATCAAAGAGAAATATCATTTTTAAATAGTAATAATATTAAGTTAGCTGCTGAGATAATTGAGCTAAAAAATAAACCTTCAAAACCGTCAGGTAAAACTGGACATGATGCTTTTGGAAACAAACCGGAATTTGAAGATAAAGGAATAAGAAAGAGAGCTATTTTAGCTGTTGGAAGGCAAGATGTAAACGTGGATGGTATGACTCCTATTTTAGAAGGAATCGAAATCATAGGAGCCAGTAGTGACCATCTACTTTGTGATGTAACTGAGTCTAAAAGGAACTTGCAAATTGGGAGTGAAATAGAATTCAAACTAGATTATGGTGCAATGCTTCAGACTATGACTTCCGAGTATATTTATAAAAATTATATAAACATGCCTTAATTTTCTAAAATTAATTGGCCGTCTATATATATTCTTTCAACTTTTTGTTTTAATAATTTTTCAGGATCTAGGTTTAATAAGTTTTCTTTAAAGGTAATAAAATCAGCCTTTTGTCCCACTCTGAGTGATCCTTTTTTATCTTCTTCAAAATTTTGATATGCTGGTCCTGTAGTATAAAGCTGCAGGGCTTTTTTTATATCTATAGTTTCATTCGGCTGCCAGGTTTCCAGATTGTCTTTATAAGGCTCTTTTCTTTGCATCGAAGCATATACACCTAGAAGTGGATTTATCTCTTCTACCGGTGCGTCTGAACTACCTGCAAGAGGTATTCCTCTTTCAATAAGGCTTCTCATTCTATATAAGTTCTTTGCTCTTCTTTTACCCAGTCGTTTTTCAGCAATCTGATAATCCGAACTTATAAAAGTGGGTTGAACTGAAAGAACAATATTATTTTTATTGATTCGATTAATTAATTTATCATCTATCATAGAGGCGTGAACAATAATTGGTCGGAGCTTTTTATTAGGGTATTTTTTGTTCATTTTTTCATATATTTTTGTTACTATCTCTACTGCCCTAATCCCGATAGCATGGATAGCTGGTTGAAATCCTAACTGATAAGCGGTATCTACTAATGATTCTAACTTTTCTTTTTTAAATAGTAATTCACCTTTTGTTGAAGTATTATCTTTATAAGGTTTGCGTAAAGCAGCGGTTCTGCCTCCCAGAGAGCCATCAAACATAAATTTTACTGGACCCGTCTTTAAGTTTTTTATTCCCTTAAGTTCTTTTCTTATTTTTTGATGAAAAGCAAAGTCTTTTTGTTCACTAACCCTTAATTGTAAAGTTATATCAAGCGGTAGTTCATCATTTTTAGCGAGTTCTAAATAACTTTTGTATATATCTTCGCGGTATTTTTTCTGCCATAAATCATCAGTATGAATAGATGTAATTCCGAAAGACAAAAATTCTTCAAATGAATCTTTTATAATATTTTTAAATTTATCTCTTTGTTTTTCCATTACTAGATCATCAACCATAGAGATAGATTCATCTTGTAAAACACCGGTTGGAAATCCTTTTTTATCCCGTACAATTTTACCACCCTCAGGATCGGGAGTCTCTTTATCAATTTGGGCAAGTTCTAAAGCTTTTGAATTAACAAACCCGATATGAAGGCATCTCCTTTTAACTAAAATAGGAATATTTTTAGAGATTTTATCAAGAAGATATCTATCGAGATTAACCTTTCCTCCAAACTTTTCTTCATCCCAATTTATTACTGTAATCCACTCATTTTCTTTTGACTTAGAAGCCTGATTTTTAATCTTATTATAAACTTCATCGATAGTTTCACAATTTTTAAGATCGATACTGTTTTTTTGTAAAGCATAATAAAAATAATGAAGATGTCCATCAGCAAAACCCGGGAGAATATATCTTCCGTTTAAATCTATTACTTCAGTAGCTTCCTCTTTTTCGTTCATTATTTCTTTTTCAGGACCAATTTTTTTAATTAAACCATGATGAGTAACAAAAGAATTGAAATTATTATTCATTAATATTTTACCATTTATAAAAACTTTTTGTTCTGACATTTTTTCACCTCTAAATTATAACTTCTATAAAGACATATTCCATACCTTTTTTGCGCAAGAAATTTTTCTATTGTGCAAAAAAACTTGCATAAAATAAAGGTTTAGGATTAAAAAGATAGAATATATAATTCATAGAGTAAGGATGTTAAGGAGGTAAAGCATGAATTCTAAATGGCTTGAATCAAATAAGATGTTAGAGAGCGAAAGTTTATGTAAATTATTGAATAATTTAACAGAAGGTATCCATGTAGTAGATAATAAAGGGAAGACAATATTATATAATCAAAAGGCCTCTGAAATAGATGGATTAAAACCGAAAGAGGTTGTCGGGAAAAATATTTTTGAGGTTTTCCCTTCTTTAACACTAGAAACATCTACGTTAATGAAAACATTAAAAAGTGGTGAAAAGTATCTAAACCATAAACAGACTTTTATTAATTATCGGGGAAAAAAGATTACAACAATAAACCACACTTTCCCCATAATTTTTAAGGATAGAACTAAAGGTGCGGTTGAGATTTCCAAAGATATCACTCAGACTGAGGAATTAGTTGATGATATTACTGACTTAAGGAATAAATTAAATGATAATAGCAAGGATAAAAATAATAAAAAAACAGTAGCAGAAAATAACACGAGTTTTGAATTTTCTGATATAATTGGGCAAAATAGTAAATTTAATAGTTCAGTAAGTGATGCAATGAAGAGTGCCCAAAGTGATTCTTCAGTTTTAATTTATGGCGAAACTGGAACCGGGAAAGAACTATTTGCTCAAAGTATTCATAATGCGAGCAACAGAAAAAACAATGAATTTATAGCCCAAAACTGTGCAGCCCTTCCTAAGGATTTATTAGAGTCTTTACTTTTCGGAACGGAAAAAGGTAGTTTTACAGGGGCAAAGAGCAAACCGGGATTATTTGAAATGGCTGATGGAGGGACAATTCTTTTAGATGAAATCAACTCGATGGATTTATCTCTGCAGGCTAAACTGCTTAGAGTATTACAGGATGGTCGAATAAGGCGGATTGGTGCCCAGAAGGAAAAACAGGTAGATGTCAGGATTATAACGACAATGAATATGCATCCTGATAAAGCGTTTGAAAAAGATCTTTTAAGAGAAGACCTCTATTATCGTTTAAGTGTAGTATATATCTATTTACCACCTTTAAGAAAAAGAACAGATGACATCTTTTTACTGACCAATCATTTTATTAAACAATATAATAAAGAATTTGATAAAAATATTTCAGATTTATCTAATAAATTAAAAGATGTCTTTAAAAAATATCCTTGGCCGGGTAATGTCAGGGAACTTAAACATGTGATAGAAAGTGCCTATAATATTAAACAGCTTGGAGATGAGATCGAAATAGATGATTTACCGGGATATATAAGAGAAAGGCTCGGCCAAAACAGAAATATTTTAAACAATTGGACTACTGAGGAAAAAATTAAAGACAATGAAGATTTACCTTCCTTAGAGAGTTATTTGGAAGAAATAGAAATGAAACTAATAAAAAATGCTCTTGAAAAAACTGATCATAATATAAGTGCTGCTGCCCGAGAATTAGATATTTCGAGGCAGTCACTTCAGTATAAATTAAAAAAATACGAGCTCAAATAATTACTAGGAGTGATAGAAGTTAAGTCCACTCGCAAACCACTACGGCTTGCCCCGAGGAGGGTCAAAGGATGGATATTACATTAATATTATTATTTTTGATTGTAGGATTTGTATTAGGATATTTTAAACCTTTTCCTGATATATTCTATAAATTTTCAGGATATATAACAGAAATAGGATTAATAATTCTACTTGGTTCGATGGGAGCTAGAATTGGGGTCGATGAAAAGATAATAAGTGAGCTTGGAGTAATTGGTTATAAAGCCTTCATATTGGCATTATTTAGTATTTTGGGTAGTATAGCACTATTAAAAGTTTTTTCTGTATTTTTAAAAAACAATTATGAGGATGTAGAGGAAGAAGAACTACAGGAAGAAGGTTCAGACCATCGATTAACAATTATTATAGTGATATCAGTAATAATAGGTATAGTTCTTGGAATCACAGTTTTAAAAAATAGCTATTTACCCACTATTGAAATTATAACGACCTATGCCCTCGCTGCTCTTTTATTTGGAGTAGGTGTAGATATTGGATTAAACAAGGAAGCTTTTTATGAGTTGAAAGTGCTTGGTTTTAAAATAATTTTAATTCCGATTTTAATAGTAATTGGTACCTTATTGGGAACCTATCTTGCAAGTCTTGTTTTGAATATGGTTGCAAAAGAAGCAATGGCTGTAGGTGCTGGTTTTGGTTGGTATAGTTTGTCAGCAGTCTTAATAACTAAAATACATAGTGTAGAACTTGGTTCTGTAGCCTTTTTGACAAATGTTTTTAGAGAACTTTTAACCATAATATCTCTACCTTTTGTGGTAAAATATATTGGCAAAATTCCTTCGATAGGACCTGGGGGAGCAACTACTATGGATGTAACCTTACCTTTGATAAAAAAGGTTTCTGGAGAAGAAATTGCTGTTCCAGCATTTATTAGTGGAGTTGTCCTTTCTTCTTTGGTTCCTATTTTAGTTCCATTTATATTAAATATATAACTTTAATATATTAATGGTCTGGCATAATAATTGCAATTTCAATAAAAGGGGATAATAGAATGAAGAATAAGTTAAGCGATTTAATTATCAATAAAAATATTGAAACAGTATCTATTATCGGACTAGCGAAAAACACCGGTAAAACAGTAACCTTAAATCAATTAGTAGAAGAGTTATATTTAAAAAGTTATCAAATAGGTGTTTTATCATATGGTCGTGATGGAGAAAATATTGATCTGATTACAGGTAAGAAAAAACCACCTGTAAAAATTTATCCGGGCAATTATTTTGTTACAGCCGAAAGAGCCCTCAAAGGCAATGACCTTAAGTATAAAAAGATTACAGGTACCAAAATTAGGTCTACAATGGGTTATGTTAATCTTTATCAAAGCTTAAGTGAAGGTGAAGTCCAACTGGTCGGGATTAACAGATTAAGCCAACTTATTTTGGTCAAAGACTTGTTACTTAATAAAACCGATTTTATTATTGTTGATGGAGCATTAGACCGTAAAAGTTCTGCTCTACCTAAAATAAGTGAGGCGATGGTTTTAGCTACTGGAGCTGTAATCGGTAAAAATATGGAAGAAGTGATAGAAAAGACCAAGTATGAAGTTCAGAAATTACAGGTTCCTTATTTAGAAGAACAAAAGGATATTATTAAATTACAAAAATACTGTAATAATAATAATAGTGTTCTCTGGACTAAAAATGATAAGATAAAAAGTTTCAAATCTCCTACTTCTCTGCTATTAATGAAAGATATTAAGGAATATTTAGCAAAGACAAAGGCACAGACAAAATATATTTTTGTGAATGGGGCATTTACGGGCACTATT
Organism: uncultured Halanaerobiales bacterium; assembly: GCA_913055675.1. Lineage (GTDB taxonomy): Bacteria > Bacillota > Halanaerobiia > Halanaerobiales > M55B127 > M55B127. Next base: position 17,966 of record CAJXKY010000018.1, on the reverse strand, counting down.
GCCCGGATGTTAATTGAATATAATTTAAAGAATATTACAGTAGTTATTCCAGATTCGACTAAACTATTTATAAACCAAATGGAATATAATTACCTAACAAAAAATGGGATAAAAATAAGGGTTCTCTATCCTATTAATTTAATTTCTTTAACGATTAATCCTTTCAACCCCGAGGGAGAAAGTTTTGAAGAAGAAGACTTTTTAATCAATATTAAAAAACAATTTAAGATTCCAGTTTTTAATGTGAGATCTGAAAGATATTGAAAGGAGGAATACTTTGGCACTAAAATTAGATTTGGACCAACAGTTGATAGACTCATGCAGAGAGTACACGTCTGAAATAGCTGATGAGATAGGGAAAAAGATATCAAAAAACACAACTACTTCCGTAGAGAGAACAGTACTTAGATTATTAGGAGTTGATGGTGTTGACCAACATGGGATCCCCCTACCTAATGTGATTGTAGAAAAAGTAAAAGAAGCCGGAGAATTAGAGAAAGGGATTTCTTATTGGTTTGGAAATGCACTTTTAGAAACTGATTTAAGTGTACAGAGCTTGGCAGAGGAAATTTCAAAAGATAATGTTGATTTATTAAATATACCTAGAAGAGATCAAAAGGAAGTTTATAATTACATATATAATTTAGCTAAAGAAAAGGCAGCGGGGATAAAAGAAAATGTAGAAAAAAGGAATGAACTGATGGGAAAATATCCTCCCGGACCTCAGCCCTGGCTTTATGTAATTGTAGCTACTGGAAATATTTATGAAGATGTTAAACAAGCGAAATCTGCGGCACGTCAAGGGGCTGATATTGTAGCAGTAATAAGGAGTACGGCGCAAAGTCTTTTAGATTATGTTCCTTATGGACCTACAACCGAAGGATTTGGAGGGACCTATGCTACCCAGGCTAATTTTAAAATAATGAGAGATGCTCTGGATGAAGTAAGTAAAGAGGAAGGTCATTACGTACAACTCGTAAATTACTGTTCAGGATTAGCAATGCCAGAGATCGCAGCAATGGGAGCAATCGAAAGATTAGACATGATGTTAAATGATGCGATGTATGGTATCTTATTTAGAGATATTAATATGAAAAGAACTTTTGTGGACCAGTATTTTTCTCGGATGATAAATGCCTATGCTGGAGTCATAATTAATACCGGTGAGGATAACTACCTAACAACTGCTGATGCTGTCGAGGAAGCTCATACTGTTCTGGCCTCTCAATTTATTAATGAAGAATTGGGTTTAAGAACCGGTCTTAAAAAAGAACAATTAGGTTTAGGACATGCATTTGAAATCAACCCTGATATAGAAGATAGTTTTTTGATGGAAATAGCTCAAGCTCAGTTAGTTAGACAAGTTTTCCCGGATGCGCCACTTAAGTATATGCCTCCAACTAAATATATGGATGGTGATATTTTTAAAGGCCATCTAATGGATGGTATGTTTAATGTTGCTTCAATTATGACAGACCAAAGTATTCAACTACTAGGTATGTTAACAGAAGCTATTCATACTCCTTTCTTACAGGATAGGGCATTAAGTATTGAAAACGCTAAACATGTCTTTAATTCTGCCCGGGCTTTAAGTCATGAAATAACCTTTAAAGCTGATGGGAAGATTCAAAAAAGAGCTGATCAGGTTTTAGAAGAAACAGCTGAAATATTAAAAGAGATTTCTGATAAAGGTTTAATGAAGTCATTATCAGAAGGTATATTTGGAGATATCAAGCGACCAATGAGTGGTGGTAAAGGTTCTGATGGTGTTGTAAAAAAATCCTCAGAATATTTCAATCCCTTTATAGATGTGTTTAAAGAGGAGTTGAAGATAGATGCTGAAGGACGATAAATTAATCAAAGCATATGGTGATACCTATAATGATGGTAAAATACAGCTCAGTTTTACACTACCTATTCAAAAAGGAGTTGAGGCTGAAGAAGCAGCTCGAATCTATTGTTCAAAGCTAGGACTTAAAGATATAGAAGTAGTTCATATGAAAGACTTAAGAGAGGGTTTTACATTTTTTGTTGTATATGCAGTTGCAGATGTCTTAGTAAATACCGATAAAATTAATGTTGCCAAGATAGAAGCAGAAGAAATGAGCTATTATGAAATTAATGATTATATCAAAGATAAGATAGAACGTAACTTGACGGTGGTTGGAGCTTGTACAGGATCAGATGCTCACACAGTAGGCTTAGATGCAATTTTAAATATGAAGGGTTATGATGGTGAATATGGTTTAGAAAGATATCCTCAGTTTAATACATACAATATGGGGAGTCAGGTTCCTAATGAAAAGTTAATTGAAAAAGCAGTTCAAGAAAATGCGGATGCTATCTTAATTTCTCAGGTCGTAACTCAGAAAAATATTCATGTTAAAAACTTAACTGAGTTTGTAGAAATATTAGAAGCAGAAGGGTTAAGGGATGAATTCATTTTGGTTTTAGGTGGTCCTAGGATAAGTCATGAACTGGCATTAGAACTTGGTTTTGACGCCGGCTTTGGGACCGGGACTAAACCAAATCAAGTAGCATCATATATTTCACAAAAAGTATATGAAAAATTTGAAAATAATAATTAAAGAGGTGTTAAATTTGAGTGAAGAAGTATTAATAAGATTGAGAATGAGTAACGATGATGCCCATTATGCTGGTAATCTGGTCGATGGTGCAAAAATGTTAGAATTATTTGGAGATGTAGCTACTGAACTATTAATAAGAAACGATGGTGATGAGGGACTATTTTTATCATATGATAATGTTGAATTTACAGCCCCTGTTTATGCCGGAGATTTTATTGAGGCTAAAGGTAAAATTGTAAAAGAAGGTAATACTTCACGGAAAATGAAATTTACTGCACATAAAGTCATTTCTTCTTCCGATGAAGCAGAGTTTGATTCTGCTTGTGATGTTTTAGAAGATCCAGTTTTGGTTTGTAAGGCTAGTGGAACATGTGTTGTACCAGCCGAAAGGCAGAGGAATCAATAATGGATAAATTAATAATAACTGCTGCAATTTGTGGAGCTGAAGTTACAAAAGAAGACAATCCTAATTTACCAGTAACTGCAGATGAGTTAGCAGAAGAAGCACTAAAAGCTGAAAAAGCAGGAGCTTCGATAATCCACCTTCATGTTAGGGATCAAAATGGTAACCCTACTCAGGACAAAGAAATTTTTAAAAATGCGATTGATAAGATGAGAGAGTATGGTGTTAAGGCAATTATACAGCCTTCTACAGGTGGAGCTGCTGGGATGACTTGGAAGGAAAGAATCCAACCTATCTACTTAAAACCAGAAATGGCAACCTTGGATTGTGGAACAACTAACTTTGGGGATGAGGTATTTATTAATGATCTTCCCTTGATGAGAAACTTTGCTAAAGAAATGGAAAAGTTGGATGTCTTACCCGAATTAGAATGCTTTGAAGTGGGACATATCTATAATGCCCTTAAACTAAAAAAAGAAGGATTATTAAATAAACATCTTCATTTTGATTTAGTTTTAGGGGTTCCGGGAGCAATGCCAGCTTCCATAAAGAATTTATTATTTATGGTAGAACATCTACCGGATGAGGCAACCTGGACTGCAGCTGGTGTCGGTAGATATCAATTGGAACTTGCTTACCATACAATAATAATGGGTGGACATGTAAGAGTAGGTTTTGAGGACAATATTTTTTATAAAAAAGGTGAATTAGCAAAAAGTAATGCTCAGTTGGTCAAAAGAATTGTTAGATTGGCTAAAGAGTATGGTCGAGAAGTTGCTGATCCCTTTGAAGCCCGACAAATTTTAGAAATTAATTAAAATTCCGGAGGTGAATATTATTAATTATAATTTTGATGATTTGAAGGCACTGTTTATTAATTGTACCTTAAAGAGATCTCCTCGAGAATCACATACTAGAGGTTTAATTGATGTTTCCAAACATATCATGGAAGAAAATGGTGTAGATGTTGAGGTCTTAAGAGCTGCTGATTATGATATAGCAACTGGTGTTTATCCGGACATGACTGAACATGGATGGGATAAAGATGATTGGCCTAAAATACAACAAAAAGTTTTGGCTTCCAACATATTAGTCTTGGGTACTCCGATTTGGCTTGGTGACAAGTCTTCGGTTTGTAGTAATGTAATCGAAAGATTATATGGTTATTCGGGTGAATTAAATGAAGAAGGTCAATATGCATATTATGGTCGGGTTGGCGGTACAATAATAACTGGAAATGAAGATGGAGTTAAGCACTGTGCAATGAATATTCTTTATTCCCTTCAGCATTTAGGTTATGTAATCCCACCACAATCTGATGCAGGTTGGATTGGAGAAATTGGTCCGGGTAAATCATATTTAGATGAAGGTTCAGGGGGACCTGAAAATGATTTTACTAATCGTAATACAACCTTTATGACTTGGAATTTAATGCATATGGCAAAAATGATAAAAGAAAATGGAGGGATTCCTGCTCATGGAAACCAGCGTTCCAAGTGGGACGCAGGTTGTAGATTTGATAATCCAAATCCCGAGTATAGGTAAAATAAGAGGAGGTAATAAAAAATGAAAAAAGGTAATAAATATGGTTTACATAGAGTTGTAAGTCCTAGCGGGGTATTACCCCAGCCGGCACAAAAAATTGATAATACAATGGAACTATATGATAATGAGATTTTAATAGATGTGGAAGTACTCAATATTGATTCGGCTAGTTTTACCCAAATCAAAGAAGAAGTAGGAGAAAATGGGGAAAAAATAAAGGAAAAGATGATGGATATAGTGAATAAAAGAGGTAAGCACCATAATCCTGTGACTGGATCTGGCGGGATGTTAATTGGGACCGTTAAAGAGATTGGCGATAAATTAGTAGATAGAGATTTAAAGGTTGGAGACCGAATTGCAACTTTAGTATCTTTATCTTTAACACCACTTAAAATAGAGAAAATTAAAAAGATTCATAAGGATATTGACCAAGTCGAGGTTGAAGCTAAAGCAATATTATTTGAGAGTGGAATTTACGCTAAACTACCAAATGATATGAAGGATACCCTTTCTTTAGCTGTTCTTGATGTGGCCGGTGCAGCTGCCCAAACTGCAAAGCTCGTAAAGCCCGGTGATGATGTATTAATTATTGGAGCTGGTGGGAAATCAGGTTTAATCTGTTTACATGAAGCAAAAAAACGAGCTGGAGTTACAGGTACTGTGATTGGGATGGGACATAGTGACTCTAGTTGTAAACGCATAGAAGAATTAGGAGTTGCAGATATAATATTACAGGGAGATGCAACTAAACCTGTAGAGACTATGGAGCTATTAAAACAAAAAAATGATGGAAAGTTAGCAGACATAGTAATTAATAATGTTAATATATCGGATACAGAAATGGCTTCTATATTAAGTACTAAAGATCAAGGAACAATTTATTTCTTTTCAATGGCCACCAGTTTTACAAAAGCAGCCCTAGGTGCTGAAGGCGTTGGAAAAGATGTTAATATGATTATCGGTAATGGTTATACTAAAGGACATGCACAAATTTCCCTTGAAATCTTGAGGGAAAACAAAAAGTTAAGAGAAATTTTTGCAAGATTATATACTTAATAATAAAAAGGGGTTTTGAATGTGAATGTAGAAGGAAAACAAGAAAATTATGAGGCAATATTTGATGGTATGAAAGCTCTAATTGAAGGAGAAAAGGATTGGATTGCTAACTTGGCAAATGTTTCTGCTTTGCTTTATCAGCAATTAGAAGATGTTAACTGGGTAGGTTTTTATCTCATGAAAGAAGGCGAATTAGTTTTAGGACCTTTTCAGGGAAAACCAGCCTGTATAAGAATAGAAATAGGATCAGGGGTCTGTGGTTCTGCGGTTGAGGATGAAAAAACTTATATAGTTGATGATGTCCATAAATTTAACGGTCATATCGCTTGTGATCCTAATTCAAGTTCAGAAATAGTAGTTCCACTATTCTATGATAAAGAAATTATTGGGGTACTTGATATTGATAGCCCTACTTTAAATAATTTTGATGAAGTTGATAAAAAATATTTAGAAAAGATGATGGAGCATTTACTCAAAGGCTCTAATGTTGAACAGTAATTAATATTTTAACAAAGAAGGGAGTGTGGATTTTGAAGATAAATAAAAATAAGCTAGTGATGCAGGCAGTACAAGGAGCAATATCTCACCCACGAGCAGCCCGGAAACCCTATCGAATGGATAGGGAAGGCAAGGGCCAGATTTTACCAGGAACCGGTGGTATTTCTTATAATGTAAGAATTGGGGATCCTGCTTTTGGTTGGGCAGGCGATCATATAGAACCAGGTGTTAGCATGAAAATAAGTGATAAAAACAAAAAAAGTGATAATTACGGCCTGGGCTTATTAGCATGTATAGGAAATAAAGCCAGAATTATAAGTGGAGATGCAGAAGGTACTTATGGTTATGTAACCGGTACCCATGGTGGTATTGACCATGTAATTATAGATTTCGAACCAGAAGTTTTGGAAAAATTAAAGATAGATGATAAAATACAAATAAAGGCTTTTGGGCAAGGGTTAGAATTAAAAGAATATCCCGAAATAAGTTTATTTAACCTTGATCCAAATCTATTAGACAAAATGAATATTAATAAAAAGGATGGATATCTAGAAGTAGGAGTTACCACTGAAATTCCGGCTCATCTTATGGGTTCTGGTATAGGTTCTTCAAGTGTAGCTTTAGGAGACTATGATATTACTACGGGTGATCAAGAAGAGGTTGAAAGACTTGGTATTGATAAATTAAAGTTAGGAGATTTTGTATTTCTAAAAGATTCTGACAACACCTATGGTAGAGAATTCAAAAAAGGTGCAGGTAGTATTGGAGTAGTGGTCCATAGTGATTGTATAAAAATGGGTCACGGACCGGGAGTAACAACTGTTATGACAGCCAAGAGTAATTTAATTAGACCAAAAATTGATGAAAATGCTAATCTTATTAATTATTTATATGATTAATAGCAAATTTTCAAATAAATGTAATCTTGACATAAATTAGGTATAATGCTATAATCATAATCAGTAATTATTATTAATAAGTACAAAATGTAAGGAGGAATTGATATGGTTAAAAATGATATGACAGCTCAAAATTTAAGGTCAGCTTATGGTGGGGAAAGTCAAGCTTTTCAAAGATATAAGGTATGGGGTGACAAGGCAGAAAAGGATGGTTACCCAAATGTAGGCCTTCTTTTTAAAGCTATTGCTTATGCAGAACAAGTACATGCAAGTAATCACTTTGAAGCATTAGATAATTGCATGGGAGATTTCCTTGTAGCTTCTGGCGCCGTATTTGGTATTGGTTCAACTGCGGAAAATTTAGAAGGTGCTAAGGCAGGTGAAGACTTTGAAATTGATCAAATGTATCCTACATACAATTTAGTAGCAAAAGAGCAGCAGGAAAACGAAGCAGTTCGTTCTTTCCATTATGCCCTTGAAGCTGAAAAAATTCACTCTAAATTCTTTGGCGAAGCTCGTGAAACAGTTTTAGACGGGGAAGACATTGAATTAGAATCTGTAAGTATTTGTGAAGTATGTGGACATACTGTAAAAGATGGTACTCCTGAGGAATGCCCAATTTGTGGAGCACCTAAAGAAGACTTCAAAGTATTTGAAAAATAATTGTAGATACATTATAATTATAATAGTAATAAAGAAAAGGGGGAGTTTAAATGTCTAAATATGATGTTAAAACTTTAAAAGATCCAAATGACAAAACTGTATTAGAAAAGAAGCATGTTCCTTTCATTACCGCTCCTGATAGTGTAGAAAAAGGTGAAGTTTTTGAAGTTACTGTTAAGATGGGTAAAGAAATTGACCATCCAATGGAAGAAGGACATTTCATTGAGTACTTTGATGTATATGCTGGGGACATGAAAGTGGCTAACGTTACATTTACTCCTGAATGTGAAGCAGAAGCTACATTGAAATTAAAATTAGATGAAACTGTAACCCTAAAAGTTGAAGAATATTGTAACTTACACGGTTATTGGAAAAACGAAACAGAAATTAAAGTTAAATAAAATATAAAAGTTTTAAATTATATCCCCTCCTCGGAACGCACGAAGGAGGGGATATTTTATTATCGAGGGGATTATTTATGGAAAAAATCAATGATTATCTAAAGAAAGACTTAAAAATAATATTTATAGGGTTTAATCCCGGTATTAAATCTTCTAAAACTGGTTATCATTATGCCCATTCTACCAATAGATTTTATAAGCTATTATATGAATCAGGACTTACATCTAGATTATATAAACCACAAGAAGACCATAAATTACTAGAATTAGGATTTGGTCTAACAAATATTGTTTCACGACCAACCCAATCTGCCGATAAAATAAAAGAAAAAGAATATGAACGAGGAAAAAAACAACTGTTAAAGAAATTAAAAAAATACAAACCTGAAGTAGCTTGTTTTACAGGGATCGGTGTATATAAAAAGTTTGCTAATAGAAGTGATGTAGACAGAGGTTTACAAAATGAAAACAATATAGAAGGTGTAAAAGAATTTGTAATTTCTTCTCCAAGCGGGTTAAATAGGACTCCTTATGAAAAACAATTAGAGATGTACAAAAAGCTAAAAAAACTTATTGAATAATGAATGACGTATTTTTAAAAACTTTATATATTTATAATTTGAACAAAATATAGTGACAGACAAGGAGATTTCAATGTTTGAAGATATTAAAGACAATATATATAAAATACCAAACCAATATAAAAATGAATTTAGAAGATATAAATTTAAACAGAATAATTTAAGGATTTTATTAATATCAATATTTTTATTATTTGAGCAATTATATTATGCTATTTTTATTAGTAATCCGGGCAGTCTTTTAGAAAAAATATTTTATGTTACTGCCTCTATCATGTTAATATTTGCCGTATCTAGTATGATATTGTATTACCACAAACCTTCAGAAATTAATTTCTTTCATCTTATTTATGAAAAAGGAATCGGGGTTATGGGTGTAACTATAGCTGTGATTAGGGTAGTTGTTATTTCTGGTCAATCTGCTCGGTTAACTACGATTTATATTGCGGTAATTTATGGTTTAGCAGTTATATTTTACTATAGCTATTTGGAAAGTCTCTTTATTTATATATATGGAATTATATTACTATATTTTATATCAGTAGTATATAATCCTTCTTTATTGGAAAGTACTGTTATTACTGATGCTGTTTCTAATAATGTTATAGCTTGGATAGCTTCAATAGTAATTTACAGGAAGTTCAAAAATGAATTTATAAACCAAAAAACAATTGAGGAAAAGAATAAAAAACTAAAAGAGATTTCAGATGAGGATAGGTTAACAGGAATTTATAACAGACGAAAATTAGAAGAGATATTAAAAGAAAATTACAATAATTCCCTGCGATATAATAACAAGTTTTCAATAATATTATTAGATCTTGATCATTTCAAAAATGTAAATGATAATTACGGTCATCAGATAGGAGATAAAGTATTACAAGAAGTAAGTTCATTACTTTTGGAGAAAATAAGAAAAGTAGATTATTGTGGACGCTGGGGAGGAGAAGAATTTCTCATTATATTACCTGAAACTGATCTAGCTTCCGCTGTTAAATTAGCCAAAAGGCTACGTAGTGAAATAGGAAATTATGAATTTACAAAAGTACAAAATATAACAAGTAGTTTTGGAGTTTCTACTTATTCAAGTAATAAAGATATAAAGGAGATAATAAATGCTGCTGATGAAGCTTTATATAAGGCAAAAGACAATGGTAGAAACAGAGTAGAAACCATAGAAAATAATATTTGATAGAAAGTTCAAGCTGTTAAATAATGAATTTGCTAATCTTTATACTTTTTAAGATTCTCTTAAACTATTAAGTAAAAGATAATAACTTGAAAATCAATCAGTAAGTGGTATACTTTTATTAACTATACATATTAATTCAAATTAATTCAAAAAAATTAGATTTGGAAAGTTTTATCAGTATTTATGTTGTGAACAAAACAGAAATTTTGGAGTTATAAATAAAGAATCTTTAAAAAGGGAGGATCATTACTTATGGGTGAAAGGTATGAAGATGAAAACTGGAAAAATGCAATGAGAGTCCGAGTAGATGTTAATAATATGTTTGAGGAATATATCGGGGAAAAGCATGGTATTAAACCTAAAGAAGTAGATCAAATTGCTAGTGAGGTTAAAAAAGCTCACCAAAATATTAAAAAACAATATAGTAAAGGTGAATTGGGTTTTATTGACTTACCAGATTCTCAAAAAGAAGTTGTAGATGAAATAGAAAAATATGCTCAAGAAAATAAACAGAATGTAGAAAATTTCGTTATTTTAGGTATTGGTGGATCTGCTCTGGGAAGTATTGCATTACAAACTGCTCTTAATGATGCTTATCATAATTTAAAAGAAAAAGATGCTCCCAATATATTTGTGCCTGACAATGTTGATCCAGAGAGATTTAAAAGTTTATTAGAATCATTGGATTTAGAAAAGACTGTTTTTAATGTTATATCTAAATCTGGAACAACTGCTGAAACAATGAGTTTATTTTTAATTGCAAGAAAATATGTGGAACAGGAAGTAGGATTGGATAATTTAAGAAATCATTTTATCGCAACTACTAGTAAGGACTCGGGTAAGTTAAGAGTTATTGCTCAAAGAGAAGGCTTTAAGATGTTTTATATCCCCGACAATGTCGGAGGGCGGTTTTCAGTTTTAACAACGGTTGGATTAGTTTACGCTGCTTTTGCAGGTATAGATATTAGAGAACTTTTAGCTGGAGCCGCTTATATGAAAGAACTTTGTTCTACCTCAGAAGTTTGGGATAACCCGGCCTATATAAATGGTGTTCTTCAGTATCTTGCATATCAAAAAGGAAAAAAAATGTCGGTAATGATGCCTTATTCCCATGCTTTAAAAGATGTAGCTGATTGGTACCGCCAACTTTGGGCAGAATCTCTAGGTAAGGAAAAAAGCAGAGATGGTGAAATAATAAATGTAGGACCCACTCCTATAAAAGCCTTGGGGGCAACCGATCAACATTCACAAGCCCAGCTTTACATGGAGGGGCCTTATGATAAAGTTGTTAACTTTATTGAGGTTGAAGAATTTGATACAGACCTTCAAATTCCCGATCTATATGAAGATATTGAGGGGGTCTCCTATTTAAGAGATAAAACACTTGCGGATCTTATTAAAACAGAAAAAAGAGCAACTGAGCTTGCTCTAACAGAACGTGAAAGATTAAATGCTACAATAATAGTGCCCAAAGTAAATGAATTTACAATGGGTCAGTTGTTCTATTTATTTGAAATGCAGACTGCCTTGGTAGGTGAGTTGTTTAATATTAATGCCTATAACCAACCTGGTGTAGAGTTAGGTAAAAAATATACCTATGGTGTATTTGGACGTAATGGTTATGAAGATATGAAAGAAGAATATTATAACCGACCTAATAAAAAGGGTAAATATATAATCTAAAAGGAGTATCTAAAAAACTTTATGACTGCGAAATATATTAAATATGAAAAAGAAGGTAAAGAGGTTATAGCGGAAAAAATATTTGTAAGTAAAAAACCGCGTTCACGTGTTATGCTATCTACAGTAAAAGAGACTAAACAAGTGCTTCAAGATTATTCTTATGAAAGTAAGAATATTATAGATTTTAATAGTGTAGAAAGAATAGACAGTGAGTATTATTTAATAAGTGAAGAGTCAAAATATTATCCCTCTTTGATAGAAAAATTAGAAGATAATAATATAGACCTTAAAACAACAGCTCAATGGGCATTGAAGATATTTGAAATATGGAATAATATTAATAAAAACAAGGAATTTCCTTCAGAAGTAAAGTTAAACTATTTTAGAGTTGATCAAGAAAACAATTTGAAGGTAGTCAATCCTTTTATAAATAAAAAGATTGAACAATATAAATATAGGGATTTAAAGAAAGAATATGATGAAATATATCGTTCACCAGAAATTATAAATGGGAGTAATTGGGACCAATCAGCAAGAATATATAATTTTGGGGTAATATTATATTATCTTATTGTTGGTAAATTCCCATTTCAAGGCGAAGATAAGACCGAGATGTATGATAAAAAAATGACCGGTTCACTAATTGCTCCAAGATTTTTAAACCCTAATATATCAGGCAAATTTAGTGAATTAGTTGAAAAGATGTTAACAGGTGATAAAAAGAAAAGATTAAGTTCTTTTGAAGAGGTTATAAGTCAACTTAAAAATTTAATAAAGAATAATGAAATAAAAGCAGAGCCAGAAGAGAGACAGCAAAACCTAGATAAAAGCGGATCGCAGTTTAAAAAGAAACGATTAAAGGAAGGAATTGTATTTTTCTTTCGTCATCATTGGGGGAAAGTATTAATTGCGGTAGCTTTAGTAGGTATCTTATTTGGAGTTGGAATGTTAGGGGACAGAGCTCCCGTAGTCACTGAACAAACAACACCTGAAGAAGTTGTGAACTATTTCTACGATTCAATAGATAAAAAGGATCCAGTAGTAATAGATCAGACTACTACTGTAGATTTAAAAGGATTAAATAAAATGATTTCTGAGGGACATGTCATAGAATCAATGCGAACTGCTTACCAATCAATACCTGAAGAGGGAAAAGATGCGGAATACAACAAAGTATTTGGAATAAAGGACTTAACAATAAATTCTTTCCAAAAAAATCAAGGTTATGTCTTTGAGGTAAGTTATATTTTCTATTATCCACGTGAAGAAGCAATGAGAGAAAAAGAAATGGAAGATACCTTGATTGTAGAACAGATAGAAGATAAATGGCAGATCACTGAGATTAATGGAGATGTAGTTGAATTAATAGAAGGCCAATTTGAGGGATAGGTGGTATGAATGAACTTAGATTATGAACATGTCGAAAAAACTTTAATAGAATGGCTTAGAGGTCACGTAAAAAATGCTAATGCTGACGGAGTTGTATTAGGGTTAAGCGGTGGAATAGATTCTTCAGTTACAGCAGTTTTAGCCAAAAAGGCATTCCCTAATAATACTTTAGGAATTGTAATGCCTTGTTATAGCAATGAACAAGATAAAGTGGATGCAATAAAGGTAGCAAAACAATTTGATATAGAGTATAAAGTAAAAGATTTAGACATGTTTTATGATTCTTTTAAAGAAATAGTAAATGCAGAAGAAAAAAACAGTGAAAATAATCTCGCCTTGGCAAATGTAAAACCGCGGTTAAGAATGACTACCCTATATTATTATTCTGCTCAAAACAATTATCTAGTTTTAGGAACTGATAATTGGAGTGAACTCAAAGTCGGATATTTTACTAAGTATGGTGACGGTGGAATCGATTTGACTATATTAGGAAGGTTGGTTAAAACCGAAGTTAGAGAATTGGCCCGTCATTTAAAAATTCCAGAAAAAATTATAGAAAAGAAACCTTCGGCTGGGCTTTGGAAAGACCAGACTGATGAACAAGAAATGGGACTTACTTATGAACAATTAGACTGTTATATTTTAACAGGTAATGCGGAACCAACTGTAAAAGAAAAAATAGAGAAATTATCTAAAAAAAATAGCCATAAGTTGGAACCAATTCCGGTACCTGATAGAGAAATTTTATTGATTTAGCAGGAATATTTTAAAAGGTATTGTATTATAGTATTAAGAGATAAAAATTAAATATAGTTGTAAATAGGTGCTTTCAGTTATTGCTGAAAGAGAATAGGGAATCAGGTGAAAATCCTGAGCGGGTACGCCACTGTAAACAGCTAGTCTACCCATTTAACCACTTGTGTAAACAGGGAAGGTTGGGTTAGATGTTAAGCTGTAAGTCAGGAGACCTGCCTATTTATATTCTACATTCTTCGGATACAAGATCAGTAGATTATATTTTAACACACCAGATCTTTAATTTCAGAAGAGGATCTGGTTTTTTTATTTGTCTAAAAAGGAGATGAAGAAGTTGAGTAAAACTATTTTGGTATTGGGCGGAGCACGCAGCGGCAAGAGTACATTTGCTGAAAAATTAGCAAAAAAAATAGGTGGAAAAAATGTCACATATATTGCTACAGCACAAGCCTTCGATCAGGAAATGGAAGAAAGAATTGCCCATCATAAAACTCAAAGACCTGTTGATTGGGAAACTATTGAAGAACCAACAGATATTTACCAGGCAGTGCAAAGAGTAGATAATAATCAAACAATATTAATAGACTGCTTAACTTTATATATATCAAATTTATTGTTAAAAGAAAATCCAGAAGAAGATTTTGAATTAGAGAAAAAAAAGAATTTAGAGGAAGATATTGTAGAGAACATCAACCAGGTATTGAAATATGCTGAGAAAAAGGAAATTGATTTAATAGTAGTTTCAAATGAAGTTGGGCAGGGATTGGTCCCTAGTTATAAACTAGGTAGACTCTTTAGAGATATTTCAGGTAGGGTAAATCAATATATCTCAGATAAAGCTGATAAAGTATACTTGACTGTAGCTGGTTTACCTCTAGATTTGAAAGAAATCAGTAAAGCTACCGAAGAAAATATGGATAAATATATAGGAGAAATGTAAAATGGCAAAAGCAATAATGTTTCAGGGAACAGCGTCCAATGTGGGGAAAAGTATGATGGCTGCTGCTCTTTGTAGAATTTTATATCACAAGGGTTATAAGGTAGCTCCTTTTAAATCATGGAATATGGCCTTAAATTCATATGTAACAAAAAATGGAGGAGAAGTCGGAAGAGCCCAGGCCTTACAGGCTGAAGCGTGTGGGATAGAAATTGATGTTAATATGCAGCCCTTTTTAGTTAAACCAAAGGGCAATGGTCAGTCTCAAGTGATAGTTAAAGGCAAACCCATTGGAGACTTTAAAAGTGATTATAAAGACCAAGATTATATAGATTGGGCTTTAAAAACAATCGAAGAATCTATTACAGAACTTTTTACTGATTATGAGGTAGTTGTAATGGAAGGAGCTGGTAGTCCAGCAGAAATTAATATAGAAGATAAGGACCTTGCAAATATGAAAGTTGCCCAGCTTTTTAATACACCAGTGATTTTAGTAGCTGATATTGATAAAGGTGGTGCTTTTGCTTCTATAGTAGGAACTCTAGAATTATTAGGAGATAAAAAAGAACTTGTCAAAGGTATTGTTATAAATAAGTTTAGAGGTAGTAAAAATTCTTTACAATCAGGTTTAGATTTTATTGAAAAAAAGACCGGAGTTCCAATATTAGGAGTGATACCTTATCTAAATGAAATCTCTCTACCAGAAGAGGATTCTGTTACTGTTAATGAATATTTAAAAGAGGAAGCACAGATTAAAATCGGTATAATAAATCTACCACATTTATCTAACTTTACAGATTTTGATGTTTTAGGCATGGAATCAATTGTTGAATTAGATTATATAAAGGGAACTGAAGAAAATTTAAATAAGTATGATGTACTAATAATTCCTGGTACAAAAAATACTACTGGAGATTTAGATTACTTGAAAAGTAAAGGTATTGATCTACGAATTAAACAAGCAGCTCAAAATGGTTTAGAAATTATTGGTATCTGTGGTGGTTATCAGATGTTAGGAAATAAGTTACTAGATCCTCTAAAGACCGAGGGAGAATTAGAAGAGATGGAAGGTTTATCTCTATTGGATATGAATACTGAGTTTAGTAAAGGTAAAGATACCTATCAAGTGAAAGCTGAGGCAGTTTCAAAAGATAATTATTTCTTCACTCACGATGATGGAACAATCGAAGGCTATGAAATTCACATGGGTAATAGTAAATTAGGAGCTAAAGCTTCTCCGTTATTTAACATCAGAAATAGGTCTGGTCAAAGTTGTGATATTAAAGATGGAGCAGTTTCAAATCATTTAGATGTTTGGGGAACTTATATACATGGTATTTTTGATAATGATAATTTCAGAAAACAGTTTTTGAATCATCTATTAAGAAAAAAAGATAAAGAAGTTAGCTTTGATGTTATTAATTTCAAAGAAAAAAGGGAAAAAGCGTTAGATAGATTAGCTGAAGTGGTAGAGAATAATCTTGATATGGAACTATTGAATGAAATATTGGGAATAGAAGTAAATTGATAAATATAATATTACTTGCAGCTGTAATTTTAGATTTATTAATTGGAGATCCCCGAATTTATACCCATCCAGTAGTTCTTATTGGGAAAGTAATTAAATTTTTCGAAAAGAAGCTTAAAAACAATTCGGAAAGTGAAACTATTCAAAAAATTAAAGGTATTATTTTAGTAATAATTGTTTTATTACTAACCTTTATGGTTACTTATCTATTGATATTTATTGGTAGTGCTTTAAATTATTATTTGGGAATAATAGTTAAGATCTTAATATTATATACTACCTTAGCAATTAAAGGTTTAAGCAAAGCAGCTTTAGAAATATTTAATCAACTGGTTGAGGGTAATTTAACAGGAGCGCGCCAAAGTTTGAATCTGATTGTAGGGCGTGATACTGATAAGTTAAAAGAGAATGAAATTATTAGAGGCACTATTGAGACTGTTGCTGAAAATACTAGTGATGGAATTATTGCTCCCTTATTTTACTTTTTACTAGGTGGTCCGATAGCAGCAGTATTATATAAAGCGGTTAACACTATGGATTCTATGTTGGGTTATAAAAATGAAAAGTATAAGTATTTTGGCTGGGCTGCGGCTCGTCTTGATGATGTTGCAAATTATATTCCCGCCCGTCTGTCAGCTATATTGATTGTATTTTCTTCTTATATTTATAGAAAAGATTATAAGAAGTCATTTAAGATAGTAATCAGAGATGCCAAAAAACATGTCAGTCCTAATGCTGGGTATCCAGAAGCGGCAATAGCAGGTGCTTTAAATATTCAGCTTGGTGGGATCAATTATTATTTTGGCAAAGAAAGCAAAAAAGCTTTATTAGGTGATAAAATAATTGAATTTAAAGTTAAACACATAAAAGAAACTGTTAATTTGATGATTATTACTACCTTTTCTTTTATATTAATAATGATGTTTATAATAAATCTAATTAGTTAGGAGTTGAATTAAAATCGAATTATTAAAAAGAACCATAGCGGAGATAGGTGAATTGAATAAAAAAAGTATGGAAGAAGCTCAAAACCGATTGGATAATCTAACAAAACCTCCAGGCAGCCTAGGATATTTAGAAGAACTAGCTGTTAAAATTGCAGGAATTACTGAAACAAAATTTCCTGAAGTTTCAAACAAAGTCCATCTAATTATGGTAGGAGACCATGGAGTTGTGGAAGAAGGAGTAAGTGCTTTTCCCCAGTCGGTTACTTCTGCTATGGTAAAAAACTTTTTAAACGGTGGAGCGGCAGTTAATGTATTTGCCCGACAGTATGATGTTGATATTTCTATAGTGGATATTGGTATGGTTGAAAAGCTGGAGGCTAAAGGTTTAATTCAGGCTAATATTAAAAGAGGTACTAACAATATGTTAAAAGGACCTGCCATGAGTAAAAAAGAAGCAATTGAAGGTATTGAAACGGGAATTAAACTTACACAAGAATTGATTGATAAAGGGGCAGGATTAATTGGTACCGGTGAGATGGGAATCGGTAATACAACTCCTAGTAGTGCTATAGTAGCTGCAGCTACTGATTTGAGTTTAGAGGAAGTAGTGGGTTATGGCACAGGTATTGATGAAAAGGGTTTAAGAAATAAAAAGCAAGTTATTCAAAAAGCCCTTGAAATAAATCAACCTAAAAAAGATGATGGTTTAGATATTTTACATAAAGTAGGAGGACTTGAAATAGCAGGTATGACAGGAGTGATGTTAGCTGGAGCAGCCAATCGAAAACCTGTTCTTATCGATGGTTTAATTTCTGGTGCAGCTGCTTTAATTGCTTATTTAATTGAACCTAACGTAGTCAATTTTTTAATTCCTTCCCACAAATCAGTAGAACCGGGCCA
>CAJXKY010000017.1 GCA_913055675.1 uncultured Halanaerobiales bacterium | reverse complement strand
AGGAGACTGCTGCATAAAAAATTGAGCAACAAGTATTGAAATCGCAATTAATAGTAGATAAAATCCTATATTCTTTACAAACTTTTTCAAATTACAGTTCCTCCCTTCCTACAAATATACCCATACAGTAAAATATTATAACATAAGTACATAGCTTTGTAAATAACTAAGATTAAGTGTACAGTTCTTTCTTTAATACTCCAATATAAGGTAAATTACGATATTTTTCTTTATAGTCTAATCCATAACCTACTACAAATTTATCAGGAACTTCAAAACCATTAAAATCAGCCGATACTTCTTTTTCCACTCTTCTATCAGGCTTATCTAATAATGTTGCTACTTTTAGAGAAGCTGGCTCACGGGTTTTCAATAAATCAATTACATGCTTTAAAGTTAACCCTGTATCCATTATATCCTCTATAATTAAAACATTTCTACCTTCTATGTTTTCTTCAAGATCTTTGATTATTCTGATCATTCCTGATGAAGAGGTTCCCTCATAACTTGAAACATCCATAAAATCAAAAACCACCGGTAAATTTATTTCTCTTGCAAGGTCTGACATAAATAATATAGCTCCTCTTAAAACACATAACATTATTATATCATCATCTTTACTGTAAGCTTTAGTTATTTCTTTTCCCATTTCTTTAATTCTATCCTGAATTTGTTTTTCAGTTAAAACTACTTCTCCAATATCTTTATTATAAACATGATCTTTTACCATTAGACTTTAATCCTCCTTATAATATTTAATTAAAATAGTTTTTTTACTATCTTTTTCTAATTTAAATCTTTCATCCAGTCTATACCCACATACCCATATTAAATTATCTTTTTCGTCAAAAACAATTGGAATTTTATCTCTCATATAATCGGGAACTTTTTTATCAATAAAAAAATCTTTAATCTTTTTATGTCCGTCCATTCCTAACGGAATAAATATATCACCATCTCTACGATTTCTAACCTTTAAAGGAAAATCAACTTTATTATAATCTATTAAACATAAATTCTTATCTTTATAATTGCGCCAATTTAGTTTATCAGGTATAATTTCTACTTCTAACTTTTGATTATAAGGTAATAAATATTCCCCCTCACCTTCTATTACTTTTGAATACTTTTTCATTTTAGAAAAAGAGCCTCTTATAATAATTAATTTATCATAAGAAATTTTCATATTAATATCATCAGGTAAATCTAATATATCGCCTGTATTATTTGATTCTATAAAACTAATTATATCATTATAGTGCTTATAATAAAAATTATCCATATTTCCTTTTAAATTTTTTAAAATTATATTGATTATTCTCTTAATTAAAGTAGGATGTAAATCCTTCATTTTTTGTAAATCAAGTATGTATTTTTTTTCGGTTTTTTCGATCAATATATCTTTAAATTTATTATTACTAAATTCTTTTATGAAATTATAATCTTCTTTAATTGTCTCAGTCATTCTTGTTATAACTTGTTTAACATTAGGATTAATTTGATCTTCAATTAAGGGTAAAATATTATTCCGAATCCTGTTTCTACTATATAAATCACTATTATTACTAGGGTCATAAACTGGTTCAAGATCATTACTATCACAATAGTCAATTATTTCAGCCCTAAAAAAAATCAATAATGGGTGTATTATATTAATTCCATCAATAGTAATATTATCTTCTATACCTTTTAATCCCCTCATACCGCAACCTCGGAAAACATTTAATAAAACTGTCTCTACTAAATCATCTTTATTATGAGCTAAACAAACTTTATCAATATCTTCTTTTCGAAAAATTTCATTTAAATACTTAAATCTTATCTTTCTTGCCCCTTCTTCTGGAGACAAATTATTATCTTCAACATATTTTGGAACATCATGAGTCTTTATAATCGCCTTCACATCTCTTTTTACACAAATCTTTCTTACATATTCTGCTTCTTTATCTGCTTCTTTTCTAAATAAATGATTTAAATGAAATACTATTAATTTAAGATTGAACTCATCCCTAATATTAATAAACAAATCTAACATAGTAAGGGAATCTGGTCCCCCAGATACCCCTAATAGTAATCTATTATTGTCAAATATTAAATTCTTATCTAGTAAATTTTTCTTAAAACGCTCTATCATATCACCCATAAAAATTCAAGATCCTTCCTTTTTCACTTCTATTTAAATATTCAATATTAAATTGATATATCCTTCTCATCTTAAAAAAGGAATTAAAAATTGCTTACTTTTGGATCGATTTCATCTCTTAACCAATCTGATATTAAGTTAAGACTAAATACAATTGCCATTAAAGTCAAGCCTGGAAATACTATCAACCACCATTTCCCTGCATATAGATAATTTCTTCCCTGGGAGATAAGCATCCCTAAAGAGGGTTGGGTGACTGGAACACCTACTCCTAAGAAACTTAACGTTGCTTCTAGCATTACCGCTATACCAAAATCAACTGCACCCACAACTAATAGAGGTGAAACAGCATTCGGTAATACATGTTTGAAAATTGTCCTTAAATGGGTCCCACCGATTGCTTTACTTGCTAAAACATATTCTTCTTCCTTTACTGAAAGTACCTCTCCTCTTATCGTCCTGGCATATTGAACCCAGTCTGATATAACAATAGCTAAAATCACCAACAACATACTGCTCTGTTTGAATATTCCTAGTAACAACATCGCAATTAAGGTCTTAGAAAAGGATAAAACAGTATCAGCAGACCGCATTACTATAGAATCAAATATACCACCGAAGTAACCCGCAAATAATCCAATAATTCCACCAAAAATTCCTGAAATAGTAACTACACTTAATCCTACGATAAATGAAGTTCTACTACCATACAAGATTGTACTAAATATATCTCTCCCCTGAACATCAGTACCTAAAATAAAGGGTGCTTTGCCTCCTTCCATCCAAATGGGAGGTAATAAAGAATCCCCCAGACTTAATTTATCCATAGCATAGGGATCCTGTGGAGCTATAATTGGAGCTAATACCGCTCCAAGAAAAAGTAATGTTATAACTATCAAGGCAACAACAGCTAGGGGCTGACTTACAAAGTGCTTATAAATTTTTGATTCTCGCAACTCATTTATTTTGCTAAACATATTATCATCACCTACTTATATCTTATTTTAGGGTTTAAGAAAGCATATGAAATATCAACAATGACATTTAAAAATACAACTATTAACGCTACCATAATTACATATGTTGCAACTACAGGAAAATCACTTTCATACAATGAATTTAAAAGTAAATTTCCTGCTCCAGGCCATTGAAAAATGCTTTCTGTTACTATTGCAAACCCTATTAACTGTCCAAATTGAAGTCCTATCATTGTTACCACAGGGATAAGTGCATTACGTAAAGCATGTTTAAATAAAACCATTTTTCCTTTCAGTCCCTTTGCCCATGCCGTTCTAATATATTCTGCACTTAATACTTCTAACATAGCACCTCTGGTTATTCTAAATAGTAACGCCATTTGAAACATGCCTAAGGTAAAAGCAGGTAAGATAACATGCCTCCAACCATCTAATGTAAGTAAACCACTTCTCCAGAAGTTTAATATTGTTATTGTTTCACCACGACCTGAGGAAGGCATAATACCTAACTTAATAGAAAAAATATATATTAATAATATACCAACTAAAAATGTCGGTAAAGATACTCCAAATAAAGAACCAGTCATCAAAAATTTACTCATTATACTTTTAGGATTAGCAGATACAAATACTCCTAAAGAAACTCCCATGATCACTGCAAAAGATTCAGCCACAAAAGCTAATTCAATACTTGCAGGAAGTCTTTCAGCGATCAAATCTAAAACAGGGACCCTTGTCACATATGACATACCAAAATTTCCTTGTAAAGCATTCTTGAGAAAATTAAAATACTGAACATAGAAAGGTTTATCTAACCCAAGTGATTGTCTAACTTCTTCTCTCTGAGCTTGTGTTGCATACCTCCCGGCTAATGTCATAACCGGGTCACCTAAATACTGAAATATAATGAATGCTATAAATGATACTAAAAACAATACTACAATACCTTGTAATATTCTGCGCCCAATGTATGAACTCATTTTTATACTCCCTTCTAATATACTCAATTAACTTTTTTATATAAGAAAGCATGGAGCTTAATAAAAAGCTCCATGCATTAACATTTTTACCTTATATTTATTTTATTCAAGAGACATTTCCTTGAAAACAATCCAAGTATCAGATCTCGGTGTAAATTCTACACTACTATCTTTACGTACAGCATAAGTGTCTTCTTGATAATGTAAGGGTATTACAGCTACCCTTTCCATGGCTAATCTATTTAAGTCTCTTAAAATACTAGCTCTTAAATCAGGATCAACCACTTTTTTACTAGCTTCATAAAGTTGATCCGCCACTGAGTCTGAATACCTGGCACCATTAAATGTACCATAACCAGTTTCTGGATCTACTGAGTGCAATAATTTAGAATAAGATCTACCGAAGTCATATGAACCATCAAACCAACCAATTAAATAAAAATCAAGTTCATTGTTCATGACTTCTTCAAAATACACTGATTTAGGTTTTGCATCAACTTCTACATCTATTCCAACTTTAGATAAATAACTAGCTATAGTTGAAGCTATCTGCTCATCCTGAACATATCTATCATTAGGAGCTGATAATGTAATAGTAAATCCATCTTCATAACCAGCTTCCGCTAAGAGTTCTTTTGCTCTCTCTGGATTATATTCAAGTCTTTCAATTTTATCACTGTACCCAGTAGTTGGTGGATCAGGTATTTGGGCTGCTGGAGTTGCATGACCAAACATAACTTTTTCAATAAGTTCTTTTTCATTTATTGCCATATACATTGCTTTTCTAACTTTAAGGCTAGAAGTAGGTAATTCATCTCTATTACCTAAACCTAAGTATATAGCACGTCTTGAAGGTCTAGTAATCACTTCAATACTATTATTATTTTCTACAGCTTCATACATTGTTACTGGAATTCCCTGCAAGACATCCACCTCACCACTGCTAATTGTAGCTAAACGAGTGGAAGCTTCTGTAATGGCTCGAATTTCAGCATTTTTCACCTCTGGAACTCCATCCCAATAATTTTGATTTGCACTCATTCTTAAATAGGAACCTTTAACCCATTCATCAAAGACATATGGTCCAGTCCCAACCGGTTTAGTACCAATATCACCTTGTGACCTTTCCATAGTTGATTCTTTATCAACAATAAACACCTGATGTAAATTTTGTACAAAATATGGGATAGGCTCAGTAGTAACTATATCAATTACCCAATCATTCCCATCAACTCTACTAACTGATTCTATTGCAGAACCAAAAGAAATAAATTCAGATACTTCTGGATTTTCTAATCTTTCTTCAAAAGTATATTTAACATCTTCCCAGGTAAATTCATTACCATTATGGAATTCGACTCCTTTTCTTAATTCAAATCTCCAAGTTAGTCTATCTACTCTTTCCCAACTTGTAGCTAATCCTGGTAATAACTCACCTTTCGTATTTCTTTGCAACAATCCTTCAAAAAAGTTGCTCATTACAGAAAGATTTGAATCGGCATCTGAACCATGTGGATCCATCGTTCTTGGCGGGGCATCGACCCCCACTGTTACTTTTTCATCCTGTGCTAAAACACCCATACTACCTACTAATAAAAGACTAAAAACAACAAACAAAATAAGAATTCTACTAACACTTCTACTACTCATTACTCTCCTCCTTTGATTAGAATAATTATTGCTATTCATTATATAGTAAATGGTACTAAGTTTCAAACTAAAGAATAACTTTTTAAAAATTAAGAAATATCAAAATTATTTTTTATATTATTAACAAAATCCGTATTAGTTAACACATTTTTTAATTTTATAATCTCGGGATACAAGATTCTATCTTTTTTTAAATAATCGACATGCTCTCTTATAAGATTATATACATATAAAGTTCCTTCTCCTAAATCGTCAGATGGATTGTCTGTTCTAAGGTCAATAGCCTGAGCAGCCGATATTAATTCAATAGCAATAATTTGTGCAACATTATCACAAATTTTATATAAATTTCTAGCACTTATTGAACCCATACTTACATGGTCTTCTTGGTTTGCTGAAGTTGGTATTGAATCAATACTAGAAGGATTAGCTAAAATCTTATTTTCTGAAACTATTGAAGCCGATGTATATTGGGTAATCATATAACCTGAATTTAAACCTCCATGCTCGGTTAAAAACATTTCCAGCCCATTATTCAGGCTATCATCAACTAATTTAGCAGTTCTTCGTTCGGAAACATTACCTAATTCACTTACTGACATTCCTAGATAATCACTACTTAACGCGAGTGGTTGTCCATGAAAATTACCCCCTGATATTACTTTGTTTTGTTTAGAAAATATAAGGGGATTATCTGTAACTGAATTCATCTCTCTTTCGACAATTTTTATAGCATGGGATAAACTGTCTCTTGTAGCACCATGAATTTGAGGGCCACAACGTAGAGTGTATGAATCTTGTACTCTTTTCTCATTTCTATCTTCAAGAAGTTTACTCCCTTTAGTTAACTTTCTAATATTTTCAGCTGAATTAATCTGCCCGGGATGAGGTCTTAATTTATGAACATCTTCATCAAAAGGTTCTTTAATCCCCTTTAAGCCTTCTAAAGTTAAAGCTAAAGCGATGTCGGCAGCAATAATTAATTTTTGAGCCCTAATAATACTTATAGATTCTATAGCTGACATCATTTGGGTACCATTAATTAGTGCTAACCCTTCTTTACTTTCTAATTTAATAGGCTCAATATTTTCTTCTTTAAGAGCTTCTTTGCTTTTTACTATTTCGTCTTTATATTTTACTTCTCCCTTTCCTAATAACGGTAATACCATATGTGATAATGGTATAAGATCACCACTAGCACCAACAGATCCTTGTTCAGGGATTAAAGGTATTATATCATTATTAAAAAGTTCTATTAACTTTTCTAATGTATTCAATTTTATGCCTGAATAACCTTTTGCTAGTGCATTTACTCTGAGTAAAATCATAGTTTTAACTATTTTATCATCCAAATAATCCCCGGTCCCAGCCGCATGACTCATAATTAGATTTTCTTGAAGCTGAATGATTTTATCTGGAGAAATTTTTTTAGTACTAAATTTACCAAAGCCTGTATTAAGTCCATAAATAACTTCTCCATTTTTTATTAACCGTTCTACCGTTTCTCTTGATTCAATTATATTTATTTCTGCTACTTTTGATATTTTTATTTTTTTATTCGAAAAAATTATATCTTCAACCTTTTCAATATCAAGATTTTCACCATTTATATAATACAAAATATAATCTCCTCTTTCTATAAATATTGTAGAAAAAAGAAGAGCCAAAATTAGAAGCCCTTCTTTTTATACTAATTTTAGATTTTTCCCATACATATTTTTTCTACTTCATCTGCCAACTTTTCGCTATCAGTCACAAGGTCTTGGGCTTTTTTTTCTAATTCTATAGCCTTTTGTCCATCTTTAAGTGAAGCAGTGTTTATATAAACATTATAAGCTGCACTTTTAACACTAGCTAATGCCATTAAAGCTGCAACTCCCGCATCTGATACCGCATTCTTATTTCCTTTTTTAGCAACTTCTACAGTTATTTCTAAAATACTTTTAGCCAATTTAATAGTTTCCATAGGTGTTAAAGAAGCATCATATAATGCAGTTTGGATTGCTTTCTTTCGTTTGTTCTTATCTTCAGCAGTTTCTTTTTTCATTTTAAATGCATCCATAACCCTATTAAAACTAAGGGCATCTTTGTCAATTAATTCTAAAGCAAATTCAATATTTTCTTTTAATTTTTCACTATAACTATCTAAATCTGTTTCCTTTGAAAGATTGATAACCATGGAAGCTAAAGAAGCAGCTAAAGCTGCACTTAATCCAGCCACACTTCCTCCTCCAGGTGTCGGTGAATCACTCGCAAGTTTACTATTAAATTCTTTTAGACTCATATTGGCAAAAGTCATATTATTCCTCCCTTAAGAATTTATTTTATATTTTATTATCAATGACATTTTTAACAAGTTCATTATCTGCTACATTAGGGATAGTCATCTGACCCCTGCCTTGATTTTTTTTATTCCATTCATTTGCTGTTTCTAACGCGTTTTCATTTCGAGCCCAGGCACGTCTAGCTATCCCACCATTAACATCCCAATCAAGAGCACTTTTTATTATATTATCTACTCTTTTACTACCATCTAGTACAAGACCAAAACCACCATTAAAAGCTTTCCCGATTCCTACTCCCCCACCATTACTTTCTACTACCATGCTCATTCCGCGGGCAGCATTACCGGCAAAACAATGAATAGACATCTCAGCCATTATATTACTACCATCTTTTATATTTGATGTTTCTCTAAAAGGGGAGTCTGTACCTGCTACATCATGATGATCTCGACCTAACATAATTGGTCCAATTTCACCTTTTCTTACTAATTCATTAAATCTTAATGCTATGTCCACCCTGCCTTGTGCATCAGCATAAAGGATTCTTGCTTTAGAACCAACTACTAAATCATTATCTTCAGCATTTTTTATCCAATCGTAATTATCTCTATCCTGTGCTCTTCGTTCAGGATCAATTTTTTGCATAGCTGCTTGGTCGGTCTTTCTTAAATCTTCCTCTTTACCACTTAAACAGACCCAACGAAAAGGACCATAGCCATAATCAAAACAGATTGGTCCCATAATATTTTCTACATAAGAAGGAAATATAAATCCTTCTGAAGTATCTTCTTTGTTTTTAGCAATTTCATTTACTCCCGCATCAAAAACAGCTTTCATAAAGCTGTTTCCATAATCCCAAAAATTAGCTCCTTTATCAACTAACTTTTTCAGCACTTCAAAATGCTTTTTCAAGCTTTTATCAATTTCTTGTTTGAATTTTTCAGGTTCTTCTTTTAATAGTTCTCTACCTTCTTCAAATGTATAATTAATCGGGGTATAACCACCTGAATAAGCAGCATGACAAGAAGTTTGATCCGATATTAATTCTACTTCTATATCATTTTCTGCAACATACTCTAATAATTCTACAATGTTTCCATGATAGGCAATTGAAACTGATTTTCTTTTTTTCCTGTATTCTTTAACCAATTTAAATATTTCATCCAAATCAGATGATACTTCAGAAAGCCACCCCTGTTCATAGCGGGTATTTATCCTTGATTTATCAACTTCGGCTATTACACCAACTCCACCTGCAATTTCTACTGCTTTGGCTTGAGCACCACTCATCCCACCTAAACCAGAACTAATATATAAGTAACCTTCTAGATTTTCGTCTTCGGGAATATCTAGAAATAAGCGGCCAGCATTAAGTAAAGTAATATAAGTCCCATGAACAATACCTTGGGGACCAATGTACATCCAACCACCGGCAGTCATCTGACCATAATTTGCAACTCCCATTGCTGCTGCTTTATTAAACCATTCCTCATTATCAAACTCTCCTACCATCAGCCCATTTGTTGCTATAACTCTCGGACTTTCAGGACGGGAAGGAAACAATCCTAACGGATGACCAGATTGTACAACCAAAGTTTGTTCCTCTGTCATGATCTGTAAATATTTTTTTATAAGTCTGTATTGCATCCAGTTTTGACAGACCTGTCCTGATTCCCCATAAGTTACCAATTCATAGGGATATAATGCTACATCAAAGTCTAAATTATTATCTATCATTAATTGAATTGCTTTTCCTTCAACAGTATTACCTTTATATTCTTTTAAAGATTTAGCAGTAATCTCGCCTTGGGGTCTATATCTATAACCATAAATTCTACCTCTAGTCATCAATTCATCAAGAAATTCTGGAGCTATCTTTTCATGTAAATGTTTTGGTATGTATCTTAAGGCATTTTTTAAAGCTACTTCGATTTGATGATCACTTAATTTTAGTTCTCTTTTTGGCGCTCTCCTGATATCTTCCCGGAAATTCTCTTTTTCAGGTAAAGTGTCAGGTAATTTAATCTTTTTAGTTGGGTCCTGATACTTATACATAGATTATCCCCCTTATATTTTCCTTTTATTTAAATTATTATCTAAAACTAAGTTCCCGTTTTTAAATACCTTTTCAACTAAATTAACACCAAAATTATAAAAAAGGTGGTTGTAATCAGGCGCATCTATAATTAACAAATCTGCTCTCTTACCTTTTTCAATACTTCCAATAACATCTCCTTGATCTAATGCACATGCTGCATTAATAGTTAATGCTGTGATAGCCTCCTCAGGAGACAACTCCATATACATTACGGCCAAAGAAAGTAACAAGGGTATAGATTGAGAATAACTGCTGCCAGGATTTAAATCAGTTGCGAGTGCTACAGGGATTCCCATTTCAATCATCTTACGTGCATCTGCATACTTTTCTTGTAATGAAAATGCTGTTAAAGGTAGCAATACCGCAATTACATTGTTTTCTTTGAGACTCTTTAAACCTTCATCTGAAGCCTTAAGTAAATGTTCAGCAGAAACTGCGTTTAGTTCCCCTGCTAATTGTGAAGCTTCTGTATTTTTAATTTCATCTGCATGAATTTTCAACTTAAATCCTAATTCAGCTGCAGCTATTAATAACTTTTTAGATTCCTGATATGTAAAAGCCCCATCATCACAAAACACATCACAAAATTCAGCTAAATTTTTATCGATTACCTCAGGCATTACTTCCTCTATTAAGTAATAAATATATCCACCAGAGTTATTTTTATATTTTTTTGGCACCGCGTGTGCTCCCATGAAAGTAGAAACAATATCAATGTCTTCTTTTTCATCTATTTCTTTCATAACTTTCAATTGTTTCAACTCTGTTTTTTTATCTAAACCATAACCACTTTTTCCTTCTACCGTAGTAACCCCATAACTTAAAAATTTTTCTGCTCTTTTTTGGGATAATAAATATAAATCTTGTTCAGGACTTTCCCTGGTAGCATTTACAGTGCTTAATATTCCTCCACCATTTTTTAAAATATCTATGTAAGGTGTGCCTTGTAATCTCATTTTAAATTCCTTTGACCGGTCGCCTGCGAAAACAAAATGTGTATGAGGGTCAACAAACCCGGGCATCATTACTTTTCCTTCTACATCTATAATTTTTTCAAAATTACTCTCTTCAAATTCTTTATTTTCAATACCAAAATCAATGATTTTCTCATTTTCCACTATTAAATAGGCATCATTTATAATATTTAGTTCCTTCATTTCTAAACCCATTTTGGGAGTTTTACCTCCTACAGTCACTAACTGACCAATATTTTTAAATAATACCATTTAAATTTCCTCCAATAATCTGTTCTCCATGATTTGGTCTTCCTGAAAGTCTTCTAAACCCAAATAATATTCAGCAACGTCAAATAAGGCTTTGGCGGGAAGAAGTCCTATTAATTCACTTCCAATTACATTAACTCCATATCTTTTGGCTTCGAATTTTATCATTTCAAAAGCTTGATAAAGTGAAGTTTTTGTATAATCAGTCATATTCATAGAAACCTGTACAATATTTCTTTCACTTAAATCAATTCCAATTGCTTTAACAAATCTCAAACCACCACTGGAATTTCTTACCTTTCTAGCTATATTATTAGCTATCTCTAAATTATCAGTATCTAAATTTACATTAAAAGCAACTAGAGGCATCCGTGCTCCAACTACAGTAGCTCCAGCTGTAGGATGAATTTCCTGTGGACCATAATCAGGTTTCCATTCTTCTTTTTTTATTTTCTCCGCAAAACCTTCATATTCACCTCTTCTGATGTCAGCTAAATTATTCCTTTCTTTCGTTTTAGCTGCCTCTTCATAAAGATAAATAGGTAAATCTAAGTTGTTTGCAGCTTCTTCTGCCACTTCATTAGCAAGTTTAACAGCTTCTACCATCTCCACATTTTTAACTGGTGTAAAAGGGACTACATCAACGGCCCCCATCCTTGGATGCTCACCCTGATGATGATTCATGTCAATAAGATCAACTGCTATCTCCATTGCCTTTAGAACAGATTCTTTTAAATCTGCTGTTCCACCTAATAAGGTAACAACTAATCTGTTATGATCTTTATCTGCCGAATAATCTAATAATTTTACTCCCTCATTATTTCTAAAAGGTTCAATGATTTTTTCGATTTTTTCCTGGTCTCTACCTTCACTAAAATTAGGAATGCATTCAAATAATTTTGTCATCTTAAAAACTCCCTTCAATAAAAGTTGCTTTTATTAAATATATTATAGAAATTATATAATTATTGAGTAGATTCGCTCACTCCTTTTTCAACATCTACAGTGTATAGCACAATCATACCTAAAATGAAGAAAGAAGCAACTGCTAAAATACCAAATCTAGAAGAACCAGTTAGCTGTCCTACTAATGCAAAGACAAAAGGACCGGTTATTGCAGCAAATTTACTTGATATACCATAAAATCCATAAAACTCTGCACTCTTTTCATTAGGTACTAACGTACCATATAAAGATCTACTTAATGCCTGAGCACCACCTTGAACAGTACCAACAAGTCCAGCCAAAATCCAAAATTCTATAGCTGAATCTAAATTATATCCTAATACTGTTATAACAAGATAGATAGAAAGCGCTAAATATATTCCTTTTTTTGCTCCAATTTTCCCAGCTAATTTTCCAAATATTAAGGTGAATGGGATACCGACTATTTGTGTTAAAAGCAAAGCTCCTATTAAATCATTTTGTCCAATACCAACTTCTCTTCCATAAATAGTAGCCATTCTAATAATTGTACCAATCCCATCATTATAAACCCAAAAAGCTATTAAAAATTTCCATAGTTCTTTATATTTTCTCACATTTCTAAAAGTATTTGCTACTCTACTAAACCCCTGTTTAACATAAGGAATGAGAGTAAACTTGCCTAAACCAATTCTGGATTCTGGTAAATTTATAAATGCAGGTATAGAAAAAATAAACCACCAAATCGCTACTGTCACAAATGCTAAGCGGGTAGCCATTAAAGTATTAGAAATACCAAGTAATTCTGGTCTCATTATCATAATAAGGTTTAATAATAGTAATAGTCCACCTCCAAAATAGCCAGCAGAATAACCAAGGGAGGAAATGTAATCTATCTTTTCTTTGCTTGTTATCAAAGGTAAAAAAGAATCATAAAATATATTGCCACCCGAAAAACCAATGTTTGCTACAATAAAAAAAACTGAAGCCAAAAGATATCGCCCTTCTATTATAAAAAATAATAAACCAGTTCCTGTCACACCTAAAATTACAAATAACTTCATAAATATTTTTTTAGATTTAGAATAGTCAGCAACTGCCCCTAGAATAGGCGTTATTAAAGCAATTATTAACATGGCAATAGATTGGGTATATCCCCAATAAGAAGTAGCTATGTTATCCGCTAAATTTGCAGCTGCTATATCATTATAATATATAGGTAGTACTGCTGCTAATATAGTGGTAGCAAAAGCCGAATTAGCCCAATCATATAAGACCCACGAATATATAACCTTTTTGTTTTCTTCCAATCCTATACACACCTGCCTTTATTAATATATTATTCTTGAAGAATATATATTTACCTCTTTTATTTTGTTTTAAAATATTATAAAATACATTTATAGAAATAAAGAAAATATCGAGGAGGAAAAGATAATGAAAATAGGTCTGGTTACGGATAGTACCTGTGATTTGAATGATAAAACCATTTCTGAACACAATATTAAAGTCATACCTTTGATGATTCATTTTGGAACAAAAAAATTCATTGATGGAGTTGAAATAAATTCTGGCAATTTTTTTAAAAAAATAGGAAATAGTTCTCATATTCCTAAAACATCTAAACCCTCCAAACACACCTTTCGGGATGAATATAAAAAAATGTTAAAAGAATATGATAAAATTATATCTATACATGTATCCAAAGGACTAAGCGGAACTTATGAATCAGCTGAATTAGCTGCCCGAGAACTTGCAACAGATAAAATTGAAGTTATTAATTCTTCTTCAATTTCTTTAGGTTTAGGTTTTCAAGTTCTATTAGCGGCAAAGTTAATTGAAAATAATTTTGAATATAAAGAAATTGTTTCCAAAATTATTAAAGCTAAAGAAAAAATTAGTTGTATATTCACCGTAGAAGATTTAACTTATATGAAAGAAGGCGGTAGAATTGGTAAGGCAAGAGCCTTTTTAGGTACAATATTTAACATTAATCCAATCATTGAAATCAGTCCTGAAACTGGTAAAGTAAATCCCCTCGATAAAATTCGCGGAAATAAGAACACACTCGAAGAAATGAGTAGAAAACTCCATCAAAAGGTATCCAGTGATAAAAAGGCCTGGATTGGAATTATGCATGGAGATAGAAAAGAAAAATCAGATTCATTATTTAAAAATGCAAAAGATCTTATTCCAAATGATCTTGAAGTTAAATTTTTCAAAGAAAGAATAAGTCCCACTTTAGGTTGTCACGTTGGACCTTCAGTTTATGCTTTTGCAACCATATCAGGAGATATTTTAAATGTATAATATAAAAATAAAACCATTATCTAGCATTTTACCACTAGATAATGGTTTTTTAAGAAAGTTTACCTAACCATTCTTTGACCTGTCTTTTATGTTCCTTTAATTTTAAATTAAAAATTGGAATCCCTCTTTTACTAGCAATTGATATTGCCTGACCGGTTCCTCCTGTTTCCCGGCTCCTATCACGATCAGTTATACACCCATCAGGTGTCCAACATACTACAAATTCAGTTGGTTCCTCTAAATTCTTACCCAAAACTTGATAAGTATCCCTTATTATTAGTTTTTTGGACCCTGAGGATAACTCCGCAAAGTTTGGATGATTTTTACTAGCTATCTTTGCAGCTTGATCAAATGAGTCTAAGTTACGTACATCAATATAATTTTTACCCGCTCTATCCTGGAATTTACTCCAAGGTAAATAGATTTCAAATTCTGCTTCAGCTTTTTTAGCTCCTTTTTCAAATGCTGTATCCGCTCCTGGAGACCCCCCTGATCTTAAGATATAGTTGTTTTTACCAAGACAAAAAGCTAACCGTTCCATTATATTAAGTATATCTTGAGGGGTATCCCTGCTGCCTATCCCAGCATAATAAACTTTGTTTCTTTTTATTCTTTCCATATTTTTGTTCATTTTTTAAAACCCCTTTACAAACAAATTAAAATATGTTAAAAATACAAGAGTGAGCTGTTTTCAAAACAGGAGGAAGATTAAAATGAGTAAAAAAATAATATGTCCATATTGTGGAAATTCCAATTGGACTGGAACATTATATTGTGAAAAATGTAGTGCTAATCTAATTTCAAATAATAAAATAAATAGAAATTTAATTATTCTTTTTTAATAAATTATAAATTTTATCCATCATTTCAGTAGCTTTTCCTTGCAGAAAAACATCAGTAATACTATCAGTATAACTCGATTTTTTTGTATTTACTTCTATTATATCTGCACCATTCCTAGATGCCATCTCTGGAATTAAAGATGCTGGTGTAACTTCACCCGTTGTACCAATCACTATAAAAAGACCTGCCTCTTTAGACTCCTTAATAGAAGCCTGATAAGCTTTTTGCGGAATTCCTTCTCCAAAAAATATATAATCTGGTTTTAAAATACCATCACAGTTATTACAACGTGGTGGCATATCTTTTAAATAATCCTCTTTAAATTCGTATTTTTTTCCACATTCTACACATACTAACCTTTTATATGTTCCATGAAACTCATATACATTTTCACTTCCAGCTTCTTGATGTAGATTATCTATATTTTGAGTTATAACTGTATCTACATAACCTCTTTTTTCTAGTTTAGCTACCACTTCATGTGCTTTATTGGGTTTACAATCAGTTAACATACTGTAAAACAATTCTTTATTTAATTCCCAAGATTTTTTTGGATTTTTCATAAAATAATTTATATTTAAAAAATATGGATCATACTTTTCCCATAATCCATTCTCTCCCCTAAAAGGAGGGATACCACTCTCCACCGAAATTCCAGCACCTGTAAACACAGTAATATGTTGGTTATTATTTATTAGTTTTACTGCTACTTGCAATTTTTGCAAAATTACACCTCCCATATATAAAAGAAGGAGACCAAAAAAGCCCCCTTCTTTAATGTTAATTGGATATTGTATTTTTTCTTAATTTTCACTTACAATTAAACTTATTCAAGTTGCTCATATTAATTATCAAATTTAGAATTCATGGATATCCAAATTTTCTAAACTTACCTCATAATTTGTTATTATTTTTACTTCCCTATTTTATCTTTTATATTTAGCTATTAATTCAGTCATTTGTAACTTATATTTATCAGCAACATCTACTAATTCATTTTTGTTAGCATCATAAGGAAGATCTAATTTTCGATCTAGAATATAAACCTTAAAATAATAATTATGAACTCCACTCGGGGGTGCAGGTCCTCTATAACCTATTTCACCAAAATCATTTAATCCTTGGATCGCTCCATCTAAAGATTCAACAACTTTATCCTGGTAAACACCTTCCGGAATGTTATTTTTATCTACAGGAATATTCCAAATTAACCAATGATTAAAAGTTCCTACAGGTGCATCGGGATCATCCATTATTACTGCAATACTTTCTCCTTGATTAGAAATACCTTTAATTGTAAGTGGTGGAGATATATCTTGCCCATCTTTTGTGTACTTCTGGGGTATCATCTCTCCATTTTTAAAAGCATTTGAAGTAACTTTTAGATCCCTATTCATATTATACACCTTCTTTTTTACTTATCTTCCACAACTTCTTTAAAGGTTTTACCTACTCTAAATACAGGCACTTTACGGGCTGGAATAGTGATTTCTTCACCAGTTTGAGGGTTTCTACCCTTACGTGCACTTCTGTCTCTAACTTCAAAAGATCCAAAACCAATTAGTTGAACTTTGTCTCTTTTTTCTTCTGGCTTTCCTGCTTCTTCTTTTAAATAATTCATAATAGTGTCAATTGTCGAATTAATAGCCTCACCAGTGTCCTTTTTAGTTAATCCAGTTTCTTCCGCAACCTTGTCAATTAAATCAGTTTTTGTCATCAATACTCATCCCCTTAATTTAAGTTTTATTCTTATTATATTTTATTTATACAAAAGTTATAAATTTCCTTCTTTTTTATTACTTTTATTCCTAGAATCACAACGTTTTTATCTGATTTAGGTACTTTTTCCAATCCAAAACTGTTCCCAATTGCCTTTGCTTCTATCAAAAGCGATATATAAGTAAAGACAGGCTGTAGCTGCACCAAAAACAAGTAATAGAAAAAACCAGGCTAAAAACTTCATATTATTTTGTTCTCGATAATAAATCCATCCAGAAAATATAAAAAACATGAAATAAATATCTATTAATGTTATTTTTCCCCAGGTTAATGCAATAATTTGACTGCCATCTGCACTAAAATTTGAATACATAAAACCATAGATTATAGAAACAGTCATAATTATAAACCCTAATAAAGCTATATACTTAGCTGTCTTCATCTACTTTTCCTCCTATTTTATTTTCCTGGAAACCAAGGGAAAAATTTATTAGTTCTTTTAGCATATTCCTGAAATTCTTCATCGTCTGCGTATCTTTCTTCTAACAATGGTACCCCTGATACAAACAGCAATAAATAGGTTATGGTTATCGGACTAATAATAAAAATCCAACTGCCAGGTACTGATAAACCTATTATAAAAATACCCCACCACATAGTAGCTTCTCCAAAATAATTTGGATGTCTGGTATATTTCCATAATCCTTCTTTCATAATATGCCCATCTTTTTCGGACTCAGGCTTACTTATATAGTCTCTCAATTGCTTATCGCCAAGAGCTTCGAAGGTAAATCCAATTATCCATATTGCTATACCAATAAAATCAAAAGCGGTTAAAGAAGCAGCTACATTAGAATTAATATTTATTACAGAAGACACTATTAAAAATAATAACAAACCTTGAAGTATAAAAATTTGGAAAAACGATCTAACATAAAAGTAATTCCAATTTTCTCTCCACTTCGCATACCTAAAGTCCTCTTCTTTTCCTTTGTTACGTTTATAAATATGATAAGATAATCTTAGACCCCAAATTGTCACAAAAAGTGTTACTATAATAGACCTAAAATTTATATTACCAGTATTTAATAATACAAAATAAGAAGCTAAAACAAAACCAAGCCCCCAACCAATATCCACCACTGAGTTATTTTTCTTGATAACACCGATTATAAAAAACACAATAAAATAGGCTAAAATGAATATTAAAGTACTCACAAAAATTGAACTCATAATTATTCTCCTCCTTTATTAGTCATTAACGAAATTGCAACACTGTTTCTGCCTGCACTTAAACCAATCACTGGAGATATATCCATAATATATTCAGGTTCTTGTCCAATTAAGTTAGTAAATATCTTTTTATATTCTCTAGCCCTTTCTTTACCATCCCCATGGACAATTGAATATCTTTTAATTCCTTCTTTGTCTTTATGGTCTTTGACAATATCTTTAATTTTATTTGTGATCGCTTTTTTGCTGAAGGCTTTTGCAAAAGCTATACCATTACCATCTTCATCAAGAGATACAATCGGTTTTAGGTTGAAAAAGCCAGCCAACTTACCTTTCAAGGGACTTACTCTTCCACCTCTTACCATATATTCAAAGTTATCTACACTAACATATATATATAATTGATCTTTTATATTTTTTATATATTCAACTATTTCTTCATGTTTAAATCCTTGCTCTATTTTTTCAATGGCTTCCATAACAAGTAATCCTTGTGCTCCTGAATCTAATTTGGAATCTATTATAGTAATTTCGGTCCCATTTTTAATATTATTTGAAGCAGTTTTAACAGTTTCATAAGTTCCACTTAAATTACTAGAAACAGTTATTATAATTATAGATTCATAATGGTCCGCTAAGAAAGACAGTTTGTCTTCTACCATTTTTATAGACGGTTGGGCAGAAGTAGGGTATTCTTCAGCCTCATCAACTAAATCATAAAAATTATCTGATGTTATCGTTATTTTATCTAAATAATTTGTATCATCAATGATTAAATTTATCGGGATTACATGAATTTGATTATTATCTATATATTCTTGGGGTAAATCAGCAATAGAATCTGTGACTAAAGCTATCTCAGCTATCCTATTATATCTTATATTGTATTGAATTAACATATCATCAACTTTTTGATCTATTATTGCACTATAATTATTTAATTCAGCAAAAAATTCTGCAGGCTGATTGGTATGAATATGAATTCTCATTTTGTCAGAACCACCTGCAATAATTAAAGAGTCACCTAATTCAGCAAGTTCTTTTCTTATATTTGGAATTTCTTTTTGTACATTTTCTAAATATGCTTCTGTACAATATCTGAATTTGATTTCATCTTCTTCACTAAAACTAGTCTCTTCGTTATCCATAACTACTTCATAATTATTTATTTCCTCTATTTTACCTGTTTTTATAAATTCTAAGATTCCTGTTAGGAAATATACAAATCCCAAAGCACCTGAATCTACTACATGAGCCTTTTTAAGAACTTCTAAAGTGTCTTGGGTTTTATTTAAAGATCTTTTTGCTGTTTTCAATGATTCTGACATTAATTCTTCATAATCATCTGTTTTTGACTTGATATCTTCTAAAGAATTAGACCAATCCTTCATTACAGTCAACATAGTGCCTTCTACTGGTTCACTTATTGCTTGATAAGTTTGTTCTACTGCTTTACTTATTGTTTTAACAAAATTATTTACATTAAGTCTTTTCTCTTCTACTGTATTTTCTTTTAGACCATTTATAAACTGTGCGAATATTATACCCGAATTACCTATAGCACCTCTTAATGCTGCGTCCCCCATTGAATTCAAAGTAACTTTAACAGATTTATCGGCTTTAACATTCACCATAACCATATTTAAAGTTCGGGATAAATTAGTCCCAGTATCACCATCAGGTACTGGAAAAACATTTATTTTATTTAGCTCTTTTCTGTTATCAATTACTTCCTTTGCTCCAGAAATAAAAGCATAATATAGTCTTTCCCCATTCAAATATTTAATCTTCATATAATCACCTTTATTCTTTTATGAAATTTTTTAACCAATCTATTGTCTCCAACTCTAGTCCATAAAATTCTTTTTCTTTTTCAAATAAATCCATACCACTCTTTGAGCCAACATAATGATTTAAACGGGCCGTTAAAGTTGAATTTATAAATTCTTGGTCACTAGAATACATATTTTTTAATTCAGACATTATATTATTATAACTTTGTAACCTATATTTTTGATGATAAAATTCTGCATAGTAAAATTCGTTATATTCCTTTAACTCGGTATATACTTGTCGCTCATTATCTAAATTAGCTACATAATCTTCAAAAATCTCTTTTTGTATTTTATTGTGGTAAAATACAATAGATTTATATTGAGACCCATAAGCTTTACGATAAGGATTGTGGTTGTCGAAAAAGATCTCTATTAATTCCTTATAAGTTATTTGTTCAGGATCATATTCAAGTTGTATTGTTTCAGTGTGACTTCCAAGATTATGGTAGGTAGGATTTTCCATCTTTCCACCAGCATAACCTACTCTTGTTTTCCATACTCCCTCTATACCACCAAATATAACGTCAGGACCCCAGAAACATCCCATAGAAAAAGTAGCTGTTTTAAGTTTGTCAGGAACCATCTTATCGATTTTTGGAGCCTCACGACCGCTTTCAGCTGCTATACCAGTATTACTGATTGTTAAAAATAGCAGAACAAAAATTAGTATTATATATATAGAATTCATAATATCCCCCTCTCTTTTACTTTCTGTAATATATTATACTTTGTTTATATTGGATATTCAGTAAACTATTAACTAGAATATTAAAGAAGGGTAGGTGAACCAAGAAGTATGATTAGAAAATATCCCCCTACATAGACCCAAGTTAGATAATTAAAATATTTTGGAGAAATATCACTTTCAGAATAATTATATTTTTTTAGGAATACTAATTTTACTAAATCACCCGCTAACATTAATAATACAAAGGAATATAAAAATTTGATATTAACTCCTTTAAAAATCGCATAAAACAGTCCCCAGTGACCCCAATTGTTAAATAAAATAAATACCATTGAGATAATATCTTTTTTCTGATACCTATTTACGATTCCAAGTAACAAACCTATTGAAAGTATTAAAAAGATTACTATTTGTATATTAGGTAAACTGTTTATATTCAAAAAGTCAGGTTGTTTAGTCCCTATAAAAAAGGCATAGATACCTATTAAAATAGCAAGTGCTTTAATAAAAGTCTCAACCCAACCTAATAAATGCCAGTTTTCAATGTGCCAATTTTTATTTTTCATTACTATCTTCCCCTATCTTCCCTGTTTCAGTCTCAGAGAAAATGCTTCTGGTAAATCTGTATCTTCAAATTTCTGTTGAACTTTCTCTATATTATATTCTTTTCTTTTAAAAGTAATATGATTTCTTTCCGGATCAAAAATCACAAAGCTAGAACGTGGGTCTTTATCTCTAGGTTGCCCCACACTACCTACATTTATTATATAATTATAATCTGGATTAATTTCAAAATCTGATTGTTCAATATTAAACCACCCATCTCCTTTATTACAAAAACAATATGGGATATGAGTGTGCCCAATAAACAAGATGTTAGAATTCATAATTAAAGGTTCAATATTTTGAATATCAAATTCATTAAATATATAAGAAAAAGGCGCATTTTGATTAGGACTACCATGAGCAAGAATTATTTTCTTACCACCAAAAATAATATCCTTTCTAGTTCCTAACTCTTTTAAATAATCTAGACTCGACTGACTTAATTGATTTTTTGTCCATCTTATAGATTTTTTTACAGAACCCCTAAACCAGTTTGTGTTCAATTCGCCTACCATAGCTTTATCATGGTTACCGGCTATTACTTGTTCACACACCTCACGGATTTTATTTACTGATTTTTCAGGTTCAGGATTGTAACCAACTAGATCTCCTAAACACATTATATCACTAATCTTAGTATCTAGTCCATTAATGCTTTCTAATACTGACTTTAAAGCTGTATAATTACCATGGATATCAGAAATAATAGCAATAGAATTTTTGTTTGCCATATTATCTACTCCTTATTTATTAGAATAATATGTGTTATTTTAATAATTTTTTAATATTTTCTCCAAATGGTGGTTTAACAATCCCCTGTTCAGTAATTATAGCAGTAATATTTTCTGAAGGAGTAATATCAAAAGCCGGATTGTATACATCTATACCTTTGGGGGCTATTTGTACACTTCTTATTTCAGTTACTTCTTTTTCTTTGCGTTCCTCAATTTCAATATCTTCACCTTTATCAACCTCAAAATCAATTGTTGAAGTTGGAGCCGCAATATAAAAAGGAATATTATATTTTAGCGCTATTACTGATAACATAAAAGTACCTATCTTATTAGCAGTATCACCATTTTTGGCTATTCTATCTGCGCCTACAACTACTTTGTCAATAATCTTTTTTTTCATCAAAGTTGCTGCCACACTATCTACTATTAAAGTTGCCGGTATTTCTTCTTCTAACATTTCAAATGCTGTTAATCGCGCCCCTTGTAACCTTGGTCTAGTTTCATCTATATATATTTTTATGTTTTTGTTATCACTATGAGCTTGTCTAATAACCCCTAAGGCTGTTCCATAACCAACTGTGGCTAAGGCGCCTGCATTACAGTGTGTTAAAATATTATCACCTTGTTCTATTAGTTTATTTCCAAATTCACCAAGTGATTTATTACACTCAATATCTTCTTTCGCTATTTGTTTTGCTTCTTTTAAAAGTTTGTTGACTATCTCGTCTTCTTTTATATCTTTAGATAAGTTCTTTTTTAAAATATTCTCCATTCTGGCAATTCCCCACTGAAGATTAACAGCTGTTGGTCTAGTAGCTAAAAGTTCTTTTTTAGCTTCATTAATATTATCTAATTTAATTATACCTTCATTTTTAAAATTATCTTTCACAGCCAAATAGTAACCAAAAGCTCCTGTAGCACCAATTGCCGGAGCACCTCGAACAACCATTTTCTGAATAGCTTGACAAACTTCTTTATAATTGCTCGCTTCATAATACTGTTTTTCTAAAGGTAAAATTCTTTGGTCGATTAATTTTAAAACTCCATCCTCAAATTTTAATGTCTTATATTTCATTATCTCACTCTCCTGAATTTAAGGTAATAATATACTTTGCTATCTATTTATAGTTTTAAATCATTTAGTGTTTATCTTTAAACTCTTTGGCTTTTTCAATTCGCGCTTTGATAGAAGGATGTGAAGCTTTATATAATTTCTCCCACCACCTAAATTCCAATCTAGATAAACTATCATCAGCTAATTTTGCAAATGCTCTACCTAATTCCATAGGGTCATCTATAACTTCAAAAGAAAATCGATCTGCTTTTCTTTCATATATTCTACTTAAATATAATTGTAGTGGGGTAAATAAGGAATATATGATCCCCCAAAATATCAATAAAAGAGGCAAACTAATTATTGCATCAATATTTTGATAACCAAATAAATTAATTAAAGATGGCCAACTTTGCTTAACTATATAAGCTGTTATTGTTATTATTATCGGCTGCAATAATAAATTTTTATAAATATCATTATTAATATGATGGCCTATTTCGTGACATAAAATTGCCTCTATTTCTTCAAAACTGAATCTATCTGCTAAATTATCACTCAATAAAATTTTACGTGTGTTTCCCATACCAATGACCGCAGCATTTGCCGAAGTCATTTTAGAACTTAAATTAATTTCATAAATGTCTTCTATTTCAATCTTCAATTTATCAAAAGTCTTCATCAGACTATTTTTTAGTTCACCTTTGGGATAAGGTTTTAACTTATAGAAAATCGGTAAAACAATAATTGGTAACAAGTAATTTAATAAAACCACAAAAATCGATAAAACTATTGCTATAATAATCCACCAATTTTCCGGAAAAGTATTCTGCAAAAGTATAAAGAGTGAACTAAATATAAATGTTAATAAAATAGTTAGCATAAATGATTTAATATTATCCATTAACCACT
This sequence comes from uncultured Halanaerobiales bacterium, assembly GCA_913055675.1. GTDB lineage: Bacteria > Bacillota > Halanaerobiia > Halanaerobiales > M55B127 > M55B127. The sequence goes on along the minus strand of CAJXKY010000017.1, from coordinate 20,208 downwards.
CTTTAGCATTTTGAGCAGTCAAGTTATATTTAATCCTTAGTTGATAAGTAGTATAATACTCTAAAATGTTTACAAATATCTGATAAATCAAAAGAACAATCGATATATAAATAAATATTTTTAGTGTATACCAAATATTAAAATCAAGTGTTTTAAATAACTTTGTTTCAAAATTGTAGTAAAAGAAAATAATAACTAATAAAATTTTGACTAAGTTATTAAGTAAAAAATATCGGTTTTTTTGTTTATGATATTTTTTTGCTTTGTCTCTTCTTTCATGATCGAATAATTTGTTAAACTCCTTATTTTCCATCCTCATCAACAATCTCCTTTTTTTACTGGTTTGTTTTAATATTCCGCAAATTACAAATAATTCCTGCTAAATAATAATAATTACTACTACGAAAATCATAGTAGAAATATTAAGAATATTTAATCAAAAAATATTGCACTGCTTATTTTTTGATTATATTTTTCAATCTAGTTATAATATTCTTATTAATAAATTTATCTGTATCATTAAGAATTTTTTGAATTACTTTAAGTAAATTTTTGTCTCCAGCCCAGTGTCTTTTGATTAATTCTGGATCTATATTATTAAATAAATCATTAAGCATATAAGCAGACAAAGCTACATCATCAATATATCCAATTAATCCTATTAAAGCCTCGGGTAAAATATCAAAAGGAACTATAAAATAAGAAATAACCACACCTAATTTTACCTTTTTTGATTTTGCTACTTCAGAATCTCTTATTAATTCTATTAATAAATAAAATATATCGGGGGCAAAGAGTAAATATTCTGGTAATTTATCGTTTTCATAAATTTTATTAATATTATTTTTTATTTTTGCCCTTAATCTATAATAAAATTCATCTTTTTCTTGCATTGGATTTCACCTATAATCTATTTTCAATTTGTTTTATTTTGAATGCATTAAAAATATCAGTTCTTGTTATAATGCCAACTAATTTATCATCATCTATAACCATCAATCTACCTATATCTTCTTCTAACAATAATTGCAATGCTTTATTGATATCTTCTTCGGGAGATGTTTTCTTAATATTAGTGGACATAATTTCTCTAACTGAAACATCATGGTGTTTTTGTGGATCTATTTTTCTAATATCTTCCATGGTAACTAACCCCACCACTTTATCATCTTCAATTATTGGATAACCACTGTGGCTTTTGTTAAGCATTTTATTGAGTAATTCCTTAATAGTTATATCCCCTGAAATATACTCTACATCTTGACTCATTAAATCCTTGACTTTTAAATCTGATAAGGTCTTTTTGATTTTACTATACTGAAATTCCTGGTTGGCCCTCATATAGATGAAAAAGGCAATTAATATCAAAATGAAATTTCCATATAAAAATCCAATTACTCCAAATATAAAAACAATAACTTTACTTACTGAAACTGCAATTTTAGTTGCAGTTAAGAAGTCTCTTTTTCTGGCAATAAAAGCCCTTAAAACTCTGCCACCATCATTGGGAAAGGCAGGAATTAAATTAAATATTGCTAAAAACACATTTAATTGCCCTAAGTATAAGACAATAAATTGCAAATCGGCTGCAATAAAATTAGTAGTAAGCTGAGCAATCAATATTAGTGTTAAACCAATAGCCAAACTTACCATTGGTCCTACCAATGAAATTCGCAGCTCATCTTGAGGTTCTTCACTCATTTCTTTAATTTCAGCGACTCCACCTAATAACATGAGAGTAATACTATTTATTTCATTTCCTCTAGATCTGGCTACAAAGGAATGACCTAATTCATGTAAACCCACACTGATAAATAATGCTATTACAATTACTAGACCTAATATATAGTCGGGAATTACCATATTACTATAATTAATATTCATTAGTTCTGCCATCATCTCTATATTAGTGGAAACCGCCCAAGCAATAAATGGCAAAGCAATAATAAAACTTATATGAAGTTTTATGGGAATATCAGATATGCTACCTATTTTAAAAGAATTTTTAAGCATATTTTTCACCCTTTATAAGTCAAGTTTTAATTTCTTCTCGAAATCAAAGGACCTTCTATGAACAGGAGTAAATCCCTTTTCTCTAACTACTTTACGGTGTTCATTTGTAATGTATCCATGATTGTTTTCAAAATTATATGATGGGTATTTGTTTCCTAACTCAACCATTTTGTTTTCTCTTTCCACTTTGGCAATAATAGAAGCACAAGCTAAAATATATGTCTTTTTTTTAGTACTCTGAACAAGCTTACTGTTTTTGTCTTCAAAACCATATTTGAAATATAAGAAGTAATCTTTTTCTGGATCCAAATCAATTTCTTTTCCAATTTCATCTTTTAAATTTTTATATCCAGTTTTAATAGCGTCTTTTAAACCCAAATCATCAATTTTATTTGAATTTAAATGTTTAATACTTAAATATTCTGCATTATTTTTAATTTTTTTATATAATTTTTTTCTCTTTTTAAATGTTAATTCATTAGAATAATCAATTCCTTTAATTTCAGTAAATCTATTCAATTTTAATGAACAGATTGTTAAAGGTCCAGCCGTTGCCCATAAACCTGTAACATAAAAACCAAATATATTTTCAAATCCTTTATTATAAATTTGATTTTCTATATTTTTAAAATTCGAATATTTTTGTTGCCAGCGAAGATTCTTTTTATACTTATTTTCACATTTGCCAGCTATCCTAGTAGTAGTTTTCCTACTATCAGTATATAAGGCATCTATTAAATTACGGTCAATCTCTACTCTTTCAATCAAATCCCGGATTTCTTTAATAGATTTATTTCCTATATTATATTTGTCTTCGAATTGTAAACTTGGTTGGTATTTCATAGGATCAACACCTTAATTTTATATATAATACGTTATTTATATAATTATTCATTAAAGGTTAAAATCCTTTTAAAAACAGCGTTTAAACAAAAAAACCCCGACTTAAAAAGTCGGGGGCTCCTTCAAAGAACTTTAATATATTTAAAGTTTCTCAACATTTTCTGCTTGAGGACCACGGTCTGCTTCAACAATCTCAAATTCAACTTCTTCGCCTTCCTCTAAGCTTTTATAGCCTTCTTCTTGAATAGCAGAAAAATGTACAAAAACGTCCTCCTCAGAATCTTCTCTTTCAATAAAGCCAAAACCTTTCTTAGAATCGAACCATTTAACTTCTCCTGTGTAAATCATTTAAAAATTCCTCCTGTATATTTAGTAATTTTAATATGGTGCCGGGGATCGGGCTCGAACCGATACGGGAAAATAATTCCCACCGGATTTTAAGTCCGATGCGTCTGCCAATTCCGCCACCCCGGCTTGATGCAACAATTGTTGCAACATTTTAGATTATAATATAAATTTTTCAGCATGTCAAGGGTTAATCCGATATATAGTATGATATTAAGACGCTATTTTATTAATATTTTTTGATATAAGGTTAAGTTTAAACTATCTAAATACTTATCTATCTTGTTTTAAAATCCACAAATATTCCAGTGGTTTTAAATTATGATTTTGATGAGAAACTTCTTTTTCACCCAAATTGTTAATAATAGTTAAACTCTTATCATCCAATTCTCTTTTTGAAATAAAGAGATTATTTTTTGTTTTATAATTAGGTTTTTGATTAAATAAATCATTATTTTCATTTTTGATGGTGATCATATCCTGTAGTCCAGTAAATATCTTTGCTTCCTCTGAATCCTTATTATTTAAAGCCTCTTCTTTTTTTGTCTCACTAAAAGGACCTCTATTTAAGTATCTACTATCTTTATAACCAAATTTATTTGTCATTTTTTCATAAAATTCTAGATCATTTTTCATTCCTATTTCATCACCATAATAGATTATAGGGGTTCCTTGTATAGAAAACAATATAGAATAAGCTAAAAGTACTTTTTGTATATTTTTATCTAAAAGTTCATAAAGTCTCCCTGAAATACCTTCACCAGCTCTAAATTCCCATTTTTCTTCCTTGAGATAATGATTATTCATTAATTCTCTTTCTTGATCTGATACAAATTCTAAAGTTAATTCATCATGGCATCTTAAAAAAGTAAACCAAGCTGTATCTTGAGGCTGTTTTAAATCATCTAATATTTTTAACTGCTGTTTTAAATAATTACTATCTTTTTCAGCAATTGCCAAAAATATTCTCGGCATAATAGGGAAATTATATACAACATTACACTCATCACCATTACCGAGATATTCGACTACATCCTCTGGCTTTTGATTTGCTTCTGCAATCATTGCAGTTCCCGCACCTATATAATCAAAAGCTTCTCTAAATATTTTTAATACAAGGTGTGTTTCTTTGAGGTTTTCACAATTTGTTCCTTCTTCTTTCCATAAGAAAGGAGCTGCATCCATTCTAAAACCATCTACTCCTTTAACCTTCCAAAAAGTAAAGGCTTTAATCATTTCAAAAAGTACTTCTGGGTTTTTATAATTTAAATCCGGTTGTATATCATAAAATCTGTGGAAATAGTAGTCATCAGTTTTTTCATTATATGTCCAATTATTATTAGATACACCTTTTAATAATAGCCTTGTATCTAAGAATTTATTTTGATCCTCATTCCAAATATAAAAATCACGATATCTAGCTTCTTTTGATTGACGAGCATTTTCAAACCATTCATGTTGGTCTGAAGTATGATTTACAGCTATATCAAAAACTATTCTCATGTTTTTTTGATGAGCTTTTTCAATAAAATCAAAAAAATCTTGATTTGTTCCCAATTCGTCTCTTATTTTATAAAAATCAGAGATATCAAATCCCTGGTCCACCATCGGTGATTTTAAGATTGGAAGTAACCATAGAGTTTTAATCCCGAGCTCTTCTAAATAATCTAATTTCTTTGTTAAACCAGTAAAATCTTCGGCAAACAAATCTACATAAAGTGAGTAAACAGTTCCTTTTTTAAACCAGTTAGGGTTTTCAATAGGAACTTCTATTTCTTCCCTTCTTTTATCAAGTAACTCCTTTAATTGGTTTAGATATTTTGTTTCCTCACCATATAATTTTCCCCATATTTTTTCAATTTTTTTAGTCATACAGTCCTCCCTCTATGATTCTACAATCAAACCATTTAATATGTCATAATCACTAACTCTTAAATTTAAGTTTCTTAAGTTTTTCATAGTTTCTAAAAGTATTATTATTCCCGGAACAATTATATCCGCTCTATCAGGATTCAATCCTTTTACTTTTTTCCTTCTTTTTAAAGTGAGTTTTCTTAGAATATTCATCACCTTATTAATATCTGAATATTTCAAGACATAATTATGAATAGATTCCGGATTATATTCTTCTGTTTTTAACATAATTGAAGCCATAGTAGTAATTGTACCACCAACTCCAATAAGATTGTTAATACCCGGTAAAATATCAATTTCCTCATTTAACAACTCATTCACATAGGTAGACATATCATCGACAATATTTCTTCCCAATGAGTTTTCCCTATTAACCATAAACCTTTCCGTTAATCTTACTGCTCCTATATCAATACTTTCCATATTGATTTCGTCTTCATTTCTTTTTTTCCAAATAAATTCAGTACTACCTCCACCAATATCAATTATTATATAATCATTAAAATCTAAATTTTGAGTTACTCCTTTATAAATTAATTCTGCTTCTTTTTCTCCTGAAATTATTTCCAAATCATATCCTAACTGAGAGTAAACTTTTTCAATGAAATCTTTCGAATTTTTCACATCTCTTAAGGCACTTGTACCAACAAGTTTTATAGCCTTAAGATTATGTTTTTCTATCTCAGCTTTAAATTCTTTTAAAGCTTTTAAAACACGCTGCATAGCTTCTTCTTTTAAGTGTTTAGAGTTATCTACACCTTCCCCCAATCGAGTAGTTATTAAATCTTTCTCTATAACTTTAATTTCCTCATTTATTATTTCTGCAATTAACATTCTTGTGGTATTAGTCCCAATCTCAATTACTGCTTTTTTCATTACTTTCCATCTCCTTACAAATGTTGCATGTTTTAGGCCATTTAATTACTTGAAAAACTTTTTTTCCTACTGGATTTAAATTATTAACAAGAAAATCAGCTACATGAGTATGTAAACATTTTATACCTTTAATATCCTTTACTCCCCCTATACCTGAGTCCTTAAGAGTTTTATAAATATCTTCGGAAATTTTTGTCATTTTTTCTTTCTTGGTGCTGCATAACATTTCAAATCTATCTTCAGCATAATTTTTATGTGCACTTTTTAATGCTTGAGCTACTTGTTTATTATTATTAACTATTTTCTGCATTTTTGTAACCCATCCCTTATCTTCTAATACAGATATTTCTTTTTGTAGATAGGGACATGTTAACCAATAAGTAGTTGGAAATACTCTTTCATTGAAAAAAGGATATACTTTTATTACAGCTGGATAACTGAAAGGACACTCTAAAGTAACTTCAACCATTCCTTCTGGTTTTCTGCCAATTTGTTTTTCAATTAACTTTATTATTTTTTCTTCTTCTTTATTTATCATATAAAACCAACCTTATATGTATATTTCACTTTGGATTATACCACATATTTTAAAAATTACAAAATTAAATAAAAAAACACCCCCATCAAAGGGGATGTTGTAATTACACTTTTAGTTTCAATTATTTATAATTAAAAATCATTAACTTCTGTTGCTATCACCGCGCTTTTCGAATCTTTTCTTTACATCGCTTTGACGTTCACTACTTTGTTGTAAAAACTCATCCATTTTTTCCTCAAAAGACTTATTGGGAGCATGATCAATTCTGTCAGAAGGATCTTGTAATTGTTTGATCGAAAGACCAATTTTACCTTCATTGTCAATGTTAATAACCTTAACCTTGACCTCTTCTCCTTCTTCTAAAAAGTTCCCAATATCCTTGACATAGGTATTAGCTATCTCAGAGATATGCACCAAACCAGTATCACCGTCTGGCAATTCAATAAATGCTCCAAAATTAGTAATACCTGTAACTTTACCTTCTACTGTACTTCCAACTTCAACGGACATATTAAAAAAAATTCCTCCTTGATATTTTAATGGTAAACTAATTATATTATAGATAGATTGCAGTGTCAAATGATATTACAACAAAATCACAGTTTTCTCGACAAGGAAATACGATTTCTTTTCTCATCTACATCAATGATCTTTACTCTGACAGTATCTCCAACTGATATTACATCGAGAGGATGTTCAACATATTTATAACTAAGCTCCGATATATGGATAAGTCCATCCTGTTTAACCCCTATATCAACAAAAGCTCCAAAATCCACTACATTCCTTACTGTACCTTTCAAGGTCATGCCTATTTTAAGATCTTCAAGCTTTAATACTTCGTTTTTAAATATAGGATCAGGTAATTTATCTCTAGGATCCAAGCCCGGTTTCTTTAAATTTTTAATAATATCTTGATATGTATATTTTCCTATTTCTTGCTTATCAATAACTTCTTTTTTATCAATTGAGTCAATTTCCTGCCTGATAGTCTTGAGTTTATCTTTATTTAAAATATCCTGAGGCTGATATCCTAATTCTTTTAAAATTTGTTTTGCTTCTTCATAACTTTCAGGATGAATAAATGTAAAAGCAAAAGGATCCTTTTCACTGTAAAATTTTAAAAAGCCTGAAGCTTGTTCAAATGTCTTTGCTCCAACACCATATACATCTTTAATTTCATTTCTTTTTTCAAATTCTCCATTTTCTTGTCTATAATTAACAATTTTTTCCGCCACCAAACTACTAATACCAGAAACATATTGCAATAAAGATGAAGAACCAGTGTTTAAATTAACCCCTACCTGATTCACTACCGATTCAACTACTTCATCTAATGAATCTTTCAGATCAGTCTGGTTTACATCATGTTGATACTGACCGATTCCAATTGACCGCGGATCAATTTTTACTAATTCTGAGAGCGGGTCTTGTAATCTTCTTGCAATAGAAATCGCACCTCTTACACTTACATCCAAATCAGGAAATTCCCTTATTGCTTCTTCAGAAGCTGAGTAAACAGATGCCCCTGACTCATTAACAATTATATATTTATAATCTTTATCAATTTTTAAATCAGCTACAAACATCTCGGTTTCTCTGGATGCAGTACCATTTCCAATTGCAATTGTATCAATATCATTATTAATAAGTAATTCTTTTACCTTTTGGGCAGCTTTATCTTTTTGATTCTGGGGAGGATGAGGATAAATTGTTTCATATTCGATAAAATTTCCCAACTCATCAATTACTGCTGCTTTACAACCACTTCTAAAACCAGGATCTATCCCTAATATATTATGTCCTTTATAGGGAGGAGTTAATAAAAGAGAACGTAAATTATCCTTGAATATTTCTATAGCACCTTCTTCAGCTCTCTCAGTTAATAAATTTCTTAATTCCCGGTCTAAGGATGGTTCAATTAACCTTTTATAAGAATCTTCAATGACCTCTGATAAAATCTCTGTTTTAACCGCTACATCTTCTGATGTAAGTATCTCTTCTATAATTTCAAACATGTTTTCGTCATCATGTTCTAATTTTATGGAAAGTACTTCCTCATCTTCGCCACGATTAATTGCTAATACTCTGTGGTCTGGAATATTTTTTATTTTTTCCTTGTAATCATAGTAAAGTTCATAAGTGTTTTTTTCATCTTTCTGAGAATCTTTTTCTTTAGATAAAATAGAACTGTTTTGTTTCATTTGTTCTCTTAATTTTTTTCTTACTTCACTATTGTTTGAAATTATATCTGCTATTATATCTTTTGCACCAGTTATAGCTTCTTCAATATCTTTTACATCGTTTTCCTCACCAATAAATTCTTCTGCCTTTTTTTCTAGTTCATCGGTTTTATATCCTTGTAAAATGTATTCAGCCAAAGGTTTTAAACCTTTATCAATAGCCTTAGTTGCCCTTGTTTCACGTTTTTCTTTATAGGGCCTGTATATATCTTCAACTTCTTGTAAAGTTTTAGCTTTTTTTAATTTATCTTTAATTTCCTCATTTAATTTATCTCTTTTTGATAAGGTGTTTTCAACTTCTTGTATCCTCTGGTTTAAATTTTTGAGATATTCATTTTCCTCATCTATATTACGTATTTCAGTTTCATCAAGCCCATTTGTCATTTCTTTTCTATATCTTGCAATAAAAGGTATCGTGTTTCCGTCTTCTAATAAATCTATTACTGAATGAACTGATTCTTTTTTTATATTTAATTTGTTAGAAATCTTTTTTATAATTTTATCCATAAATAAATCATCCTATTCTTCATCTTCTTCATTTTCTTCCTCCACTGGTATAAATAATATTTCTCCTGGTTTAACTAAGCCTAATTCATCACGTGCTACTTTTTCAATATAGTCATGACTTTTTACTCTTTCAATTTCTTCTTTTAGCTCTTCATTTCTATCAATCTCTTTTTGAACCTGCTGTTGTAACTTGTTTAATTCATTTTCCATTTTATTAACTTTTCTCATATTATTTATCAATTGAAAAGTAAATACAATGATTACAATAATTAATAAATAAATCATAGCTTTTTTTAGAAAAGATTCAAAATTCATAACGATTTTCTCCTCAGTTTTTATCTGTCAAAATATATGTTTTTACCTGAAGCAGAAATAGGAATACCCACCACAACTTCACCATCAATTAAATCCAACTTCTTAGCTGCTACACCAATTCTATACATTATTCTGTTATCAACATTTAAAATGCTGGCTGTTTTAACTGCTGACCCCATCGCAATACCTAAATCCATAAGTCTCCATGCACACATTGGACCATCAAATTCAGGTCCTGATTTTAACTCCAGTTGATCACAGGTATCAAAACCACATGCTCCACAATCTAATCCCAATACCCCAGCTTCATTTAAGGAAAGGAGTACTACTTGATTACTTTTTCTAACATTTTCTCCATCTCTATCAAAGTTCTTTTTTCCACTTTCTTTACCATAGTTTATCATTTCATCGGCAAGTTTATCAATCTTTTCTTCTCCAATTACCTTGATTTCCACAAAATCTTTCCCGCCTGCCTTAGGTGCTGTCCTTGCTGAAACAGCCATTAAATCTGCTACATTTTCTAATACATCCATGTTTTATTCCCCCTTTTAAATTTAATAAAGCAGCCAGAAAATCCTGGCTGCTTTATTTATTTTAATTGTAATTAGTTTTAAAATATTGCTTCTTCAGTTTCATTATCAAAAATATGCATCTTTTGAGGATATACTCCTAATTTGATTTTATCTCCAACTTCAGCATCACTTTCTGCATCTACTCTTGCAATCATTTCATGTTCATCTATTGCAAGATAAAGATAAATTTCAGATCCCATTGGTTCAACAACTTCTACTTCCGCTTCAAAAGAATTATCTTCAGTTATGTCCAAATCATGAGTTATTCTTGCATCTGTTAAATCTTCTGGTCTAATACCAAATACAACTCTTTTTTCTTCATAACCTTTCAATTCTTCTTTAAATTTATCAGGAACCTTAATTCTAAAAGCTCCGAATCCTTCAGCATAGTAATCATCGCCATCTTTTTCAATTTTAGCATCCATGAAATTCATAGCAGGACTGCCAATAAATCCAGCCACAAACATATTTACAGGATGATTATATAATTCTAGCGGGGAATCAACCTGCTGGATATAACCGTCTTTAAGTACTACAATTCTATCGCCCATTGTCATTGCTTCAGTTTGATCATGAGTAACATAAACAACTGTAGTTTGAAGTCTATCATGCAACTTACTTAACTCAGTTCTCATTTGAACACGTAATTTAGCATCAAGATTAGAAAGTGGCTCATCCATTAAAAATACTTTAGGTTCTCTTACAATAGCTCTTCCTAATGCTACGCGCTGTCTCTGACCACCTGATAACTGTTTAGGTTTGCGATCTAATAAGGGCTCAATACTTAAAATTTCTGCAGCATCATTAACTCGTCTTTCTATTTCTTCTTTTGGAAATTTTCTCAATTTTAAACCAAAAGCCATATTATCATATACATTCATATGTGGATATAGAGCGTAATTTTGGAAAACCATGGCAATATCTCTATCTTTGGGAGGTACATCATTTACAACTTTATCACCTATTTTGATTTTACCCTCTGTAATTTCTTCTAAACCGGCAATCATTCTCAAGTCAGTGGATTTGCCGCAACCTGAAGGCCCTACAAGTACTAAAAATTCCTTATCTTGAACCTCTAGGTTCTGATCTTTAGCAGCGACCACATCTCCAAATCGTTTTGTAACATTTTCAAAAGTAACACTAGCCATTGATTAATTCCTCCTTAAATAATTTTGGTGGACTCACTTGTCAATAATTTTGGTTTTAAAACTTTAATTTCTTCTTCGGCCTTATCATTATTTATTAAATCTATTAAAACTTCAGCAGCCATTTCGCCTGCATAATCTAGAGGTTCTACAACTCGAGTTAAATCAGGACTTATTATTGAATTTATTATTGTATCACCATAAGAAACCACTGGATAATCCTGAGGTATGAAATATCCTCCCATTTTAATAGCTTCGACTAAACCAACCGATAACAAATCTTTAGTTACAAAAAAACTATCTGGTGGTGTTTCTACATCAACTAAATTTAAAAACGAATCATATCCTGCCTGACGAGTTCCCTTGGTTTCATGAACTAAATTATCATTGAACTCAATACTATATTCATTTAAAGCAGTTTTATATCCATTTAACTTTTCACTTTCTATGTAATCATTACTATCACCAGTGATCAATGCTATATTTTCATAGCCTAAATTCAAAAGATGTTTAGTCGCTAAATATGATCCATATTTAGAATCAATTAATATTGTAGGAATTAAAATTTCTTCACAAAGTCTATTTACTAAAACAATATTATCATTTCCTCTTAATTTTGTGTTTACTATATGTTGGTCAGCAATTCCACCTCCTAGAATAATTGCACCATCAACCCTTTTTTCTTCAAGCAAGTTAAGATAAGATTTTTCTTTTTCTAAATTATTATTAGTATTACAGAGGATTACCTGATATCCAGCTTTCTCAGCAATTTTCTCAATATTTTCTATCATGTTTGAATAATTACCTTCTGCTAATCCTGGGAGTAACAAGGCTAAAATATGGGTTTCTTGTTTGGCTAGCCCCTGGGCTAATTTATTTGGTTTAAAGTTATAATCTCTTGCAATCTTGAGTATTTCTTTTCTTGTTTCCTCACTAACCCCAGGCTTGCCGCTTATCGCTCTCGAAACCGTTGACTCTGCAACACCTACCATATTAGCTATATCTTTTAATGTCAACGGCAAATTAACAACCTCCTTCTGCTTACGCAAGGGCTTGCGTAACTCTATATAATAAATTCAACAAGAAAGTGAAAAATCCTTCTTTGTTGATGAAATTATTTTGAAATATACCAATTTAAATGCCGAGAAACATTTCTAGTAACCACATTCTCAAAAATAGAATTTATTTGAGACTCCCCGGTTTTAATATAATTAAAATATCCGCCCCCTTCTACTTTTTCTATAAGGTCAACAAAAATATTTCTTTCAAACTTATAATCCTGGATCAATACTATTTTATCAGCAATCCTTCTGGCTTCTTTATATAAATTAACTCTTTTATCTTCAGTTAAACCATGGGCTACCATTGCAGAAATGACCATATCATATGAATTATCCTTACATTTCAGTCCTTTACTGATATCACCGGTTTCACAGTATAAATCATTGTTTTTGCCTCTTTTAACCATCTCAGGGGCGACATCTATTCCCATTACTTCATAACCCTGTTTTTTAAATACATAACCAAAGGCACCAGTTCCACAGCCAATATCTAATATAGTATCAATATTTTTATGATCTATTAAATGGATATTCTGGTCTACTATTTTTCCATAGTGCCAGACTTGATAATTAAAAAACCATTGGTAATAAGGAGCTATCTTATTAAAAAGCATTCCGTGCTGATCCATAATATGACCACCTTAAAAAATTATCATTTTTTTATTATTTTTCCCAATTTTATTTCTTTAACAGAATCAAATTGGTAATGAGCATGTCCAACTCTTTTTTTAGGTCCGATACCTACAGCAATCATATTGGCAGCAATTGCAGCATCAACTCCAGCTGCTGCATCCTCAAAAACCACACATTCTTCTGGTTTTAAATTTAAATTTTCAGCAGTATACAAAAATAAATCAGGAGCAGGTTTTGACTTTTTCACACTATGTCCATCTGATATTGTATCGAACATATCCTTAATATCCAACTTTCCCACGACGATTGAAGTGTTTTTGCTTGCCGAAGCAATAGCCAACTTATATCCTTTATCTTTTAAATTATTTAATATTTCTTCAATTCCATCCAATAAATTATCTTTTGAAATGTTTTTTAGATATTCTTGATAATAATTGTTTTTTCTTTCTGCTAATTCTTTTCTTTCTTCCGGTGTTACTTTCCTATCATTCGCTTCTAATAATAAGTCAAGACATTCCATTCTTGAAACCCCTCTGAATTTTTCGTTAAATTCACGATCAAATTCCATATTTTCTTCATCAGCTAATTTTTTCCAACCTAAATAATGATATTCTGCAGTATCAGTAATAACACCGTCCAAATCAAATATGAACCCTCTAAACTTACTCATTTTATCAAACACTCCTTTTCTATAATTGAAACTGTTTTAGACATTTAATATCTTCGTCTAAAGTGGGGCGCCAAATTTCTAAAACACCAGCTTTACATTCTCGCGGAGTTTCAATACCATCAAATCTAAAACAAAGGTTTCTAAATTCATCTTGGAAATCTTTTTTTCTCTCAGTAAATACTGTACTCGCTAAAGAAATATGGAACTTCCATTCATCATAATTTTCTATAGTAGAAATATTTTTTTCCTCAAGTTTGCTATGAAGTTCATTACTAAATTCAACTAATTTCTTGTTCTCCTCTACATTTAAGACTAAAAAATTATTTTCTTGAAAAGAATAGCAATCAAAATCTCTAACTCTAATATCTATCTTACTATATTTTAATATAACTTTTTCTATTATGTCTACTGCTTCATCCAATCTACTTTTTTTAATCCGGTCTAAGGTTATATGAATTTCAGGATAAATTCCATCAGGATATAAATCAAATTGTTCCGATAACTTTTTTTGTAGTAACTTCGACAATTCTAAAACTTCACCTTTTGGTTTTAAAACTACAAAATATTGATTTTCAAATGTAGAATTATTAGTCATATAAAATCTCCTTATAATTGTTATTGATGAAACTACAAAGTTCCTTATTATTGTTAATCTCATGAACATTGTTATTCTTTTTTATTTTTTCAAAAAGTTCCGTAGTTTTTCCTTCAGTAAAATCTCGCACTTTTACATCTTGCTTTGTCATGAATAAAATATCTTTTTTTTCCAAACTAGTTAAAACCTCAATGTTATCTATATTTCCCCATCCAAAAGGTGTATTTGATACTATAATTAAGTCGGAATTACCTATTCTTTTCTTGTTTTTTTCTACAGCATTTTCATCAATCGGTGCAAAAGGTGGAATCTCCACTACTTCATAATTTAATCTTTTGGCCTCTTCCCAATCAGAATCACCCCTATTTAAAACCCCACAGCTAACTTTAATATTCAAATCATTTAATATATTCATGATATCTTTTCCTGTACCACCACCACAAATGAGGTGAACTTTAAAATTATTCTCTCGTCTTTTTTGAGAATTCTTTTTCCGGGGTACAATGATAACATAAGGTCTTTCTGTCATCGGGTTATATTTAATATCAACCTCAGTATTATATACTTCACTGATATTTTCTTTAGTGATAACTTCTTCAACTTTCCCCATAGTATGAATATTACCATTACTTAATAAGATGAGTCTTTCGCAATATTGACTAATCAAATTCAAATCATGGGAAACAGCTAATACCGACATCTCTAATTCATCATTTAAGTCAGATATTAAGTCGAAAATATTTCGCTGATAGTTTATATCAAGACTTGCAGTAGGTTCATCTAACAAAAGCAGCTCAGGTTCCTGGACAATCGCTCTTGCAATTATTACTCTCTGCCTTTCACCCCCGCTTAATTTTTGAATCGATTTATCTTTAAACTTTTTGGTGTCTGTTAATTCCAAAGCTTCTTCAACTTTATTTTTATCTGTTTCGGTAACTCTGCCCCACCTATCCTGATATGGATTTCTCCCCATCATTACTAGATCATAAACTGAAAAATTAAAGTTTATTTCCGTATCCTGAGGCACTACTGCCATTTTACGCGCTAACTCCTTATATGAATACTCATTTAATAATCCTTTATCTAAATATATATATCCGCTATCAGGACTTAATAATTTACTGATATTTTTTAATAAAGTAGATTTGCCAGAACCGTTTGGTCCGATAATACCAATAAATTCATTTTCCTTTAAATGAAAATTTATTTTATGAAGTATTTTCTGTTTTTCATATGAAAAGTTAATGTCTTCTAATTTAAGCACTTTTTATCACCATATTTCTTTCTTTGTCTTTCTTAGTAAGTAAATAAAATAGGGTCCTCCTGTTAAGGCTGTAATAATCCCCACCGGTATCTCCATTGGAGAAAGTACAATGCGGGCTAAATCGTCACTAATAATCAAGAATATACCGCCTAATATAGCAGCGGTGGGATATAATTTTTTATGATCTGGACCTACCAAAAGACGAGCAATATGGGGAACAATTAAACCAATAAACCCTATACTACCACTAACTGAAACCACCGAAGCAGTAATTAATGAAGCACCAATTATCAAGTATTTCTTGCTTTTTTCTACATTAACTCCTAGATGTTGAGCATGAGTTTCACCTAGTAAAATCAAATTTAAATCTTTTAGAAAGAAAATGATTATAAAGTTTCCAAGAATAAAATAAGGTAACATTAATTTAATATCATGCCAACTTGCAGCAGCTAAACTACCTAATAACCAATAAATTATTTTCTGTAAATCTCTCGTACCAATTACCATTAAAAAAGACATCAAAGCATTTAAAACAAAACCAACCGCAACTCCAGCTAATAAAAAAGTAACTACTGGTACTTTATTTTTGGTTTTCGCCAGATTATATACAATGTAAACTGTTATCAAGGAACCAATAAAAGCCATCAATGGAAGCGTATTGAAAAACAAAAAACTAAATTGCAAATTCAATACTATTGCTAAAGTTACTCCAGTTCCAGCTCCAGCAGAAATCCCAACAATATAGGGATCAACCATTGGATTTCTAATAACCCCTTGAAAAACAACTCCTGCCATTGATAAACCAGATCCCACTAAAAAACTTAGAATTATCCGGGGTAACCTGATTTGTTTTATAATTATATTCAAAGATTCATTAATATTATTATTAGAAAATATAATTTTTAATACCTGAAAGGGAGACAAGTTAACCGAACCAAAACTTAAAGAAATAATACCCACCAATATTAATACTGCAATTATTATCATTGTTGTATAAAAATAACTAAATTTAGTTTCCATATAAAAATGCCTCCACTTTAATTTCTTATCATATATAATAACATAAAATATCAAGTTTATCCACATTCACTAACTGAATCAGGGCATCCTATAATAGGATGCCCTTCATTTATCTAATATTTAATAATGATTTTCTCTTTGACTTTATAAGACGTTTCATTCACAATAAATGGAATTGGCTCTTTTACCCTAATTTCTTGGATATTTATTTTTTCCTTTGTTATTGCTAATTGGTATACATTATCTCTAACTTTGATTTTAAAAGAAACCATATTCCATTTATTGGGCAATTTAGGATTTAAGTACACTTTTTTATCTTTATAGTTGAAACCTGCAAAACCAAAGATTATAGCTTGCCACAATCCTCCTAAGGAAGCTGAATGTAATCCCTTATCACTACTATTCATGTTTTCACCTAAATCAATTCGTGCTGCTCTTTGAAATAAGTTATATGCTGACTCTATTTTGCCTATCCTGCTTGCTACTGCAGCGTGTATAGCAGGACTCAAGGAAGAATCATGTAAAGTTAAAGGCTCATAAAAATCATAATTAGCTTTAATTGTTTCGGTATTGAACTTATCTTCTAATAAATAGGTGAGTATTACCACATCAGCTTGTTTGGATACTTTTGAATTTGTTATCTGTTCCCAACCAAAATCATTAAATATATCTCCAACCTCACCTTGCTTGTATTTTTCTAAATCTATTTCCGGTAAATCTTGATAACCCTCGTATTGTGAAATTATATTTCCCTTTTCAGGCTGAGGAAGATATATTTTATCTTTTTTCGTTTTCCATTCTTGAATTTCTTCTTGATTTAAATTTATTCTTGTTTTTAAATTTTTATAAAAATCAGGTTGTTTATCTCTTATTATTTCTATATATTCTAACGCTTTTTCAAACTGCCAGTATACCATATGATTTATAAAGGCATTATTATCTATATGTTCTTTATACTCATCAGGACCCATCACATTATTTATCTCATAATAATCTCGTTTATCATTGTATTCTAATCTTGAAGTCCAAAACCTAGTACTCTCAAAAAATATTTCAAAACCATAATTTTTCATAAATTTAAAGTCATCTGTAACTTTAAAATATTGGTCTATCGCATATTGAATATCCACAGTTATATGTTGTTCAGTTTCACCACTCCAAATTCTTATCTCTTCTCCTGTTAAAATATCAACATCCCCATATTTAGGAGTAGTTTCTTCACCTGAATTAGCACTCTCCCAAGCAAACATAGCACCATTATATCCATTGTCTTTAGCCTTTTTACGTGCTCCATCCAAGGTATTATATCTATATTTTAATAATTTTTTTGCTGTTTCAGGATAATTGTAGATATAAAAAGGCAAAATAAATATTTCAGTATCCCAAAAAACGTGGCCTTTATAGCCCTCACCACTCAACCCTTTAGCAGCAATACTTATCCTATCATCATGGTTAGGAGTCATCTGTATAAGATGAAATAGGGCAAATCTGATAGCTAACTGATCATAATTACTGCCTGAAATCTTAATATCAATATCATTCCAGATAGAACTCCATTTATCTATGTGTTCTTTTTTTAATTTTGAATAACCTTTAGCTTTTATTTTGTTTAAATTATTTAATGTTTTTGTTTCTAAATTACCATCTATTTTTTTATCTCTGCTACTATAAATACTTAAATACTTATTTATTTCAATATTATCTCCTTTTTCAAAATTGAACTTAAAACTTCTTTTTAATATTCTTCTGCTAGCAATAAATTCTTTTTCAACATTTGGAGTACTCTTGTTTACTAATATATTGTGACTAAGCCTCATGTATACTTTAACTTCAGACTGTTGTGTTTCTGGAATATATAATATATCATCCCCAACAAGCCTTTTAATTCCTTCTTTTAGATGCTGAGTACCACTATTAGAAACTCTCCCATTAATTCCTGAAACAACCTCTATCTTTCCTGAAAAATTCATTGGTTCTATATTTATTTTCAATAAAGCTGTATGTAAATTTTTCATTGATATAATTCTTTCAAAATTAAATTGAAGGATATGACCTTTGTGATTCTCCCATATAAAATTACGAACTAGAGTACCGTCTTTCAAATTAAGATTCCGACTGTACTGATAAATTCTTCCCTTATACATATTAAATTTTTCTCCATTTATATATATGTCAGTTTCAATCCAATCTGGTAAATTAGGCATTTCTGTCACTTCACCTGGATATTCATCAAATATTCCTGCAATATAAAAGCCACGTCTTTCTCTAGAATATCTTTCCTCTAAAGAAGCCCTTGTCCCCATATATCCATTACCTAAACTAAAGATAGTTTCAAATTTATGTTGGCTTTTAACATTAAATTCACTTTCATTTACAATCCAATTTTTATATTCATTTTTACCTTTCTGATATCGAATACACATATTTACACCTCGGGAAAATCATTGACTTTTAAATATTTTTAATTTTCAAACTATTTTATATAAAAAAATGGAGCGGAAAACGGGACTCGAACCCGCGACCTTCTCGTTGGCAACGAGATGCTCTACCAGCTGAGCTACTTCCGCATTTTATATTATTATTATTAAAAATGGTGGTGGGAGCCAGAGTCGAACTGGCGACACGAGGATTTAAATGTTTTTTTCAGTATTCCTGCTCTGTATTTTGAGCTTTTTTTTGAGTTAAAAAGGAACTAAATTTTTTATATATTATCAAGATTTAATTAACTCGTAAGATTATAAGGCAATGGATTTCTTATAAATAAAGCACAGGATTATTATATTACCCATGGTACCATGGGTAAAATTTATTGTCAATATATATTAATTAAATATTTATTGCCCCGCTTTTTTTCATCTTTTTTCATTATTTCTTCATTATTTTTTCTTTTTAGCTAGTTATAATTTATACAATATAATATTTTTTTATATATCTTTCATTAAATTTCATTAATACTTCTTTTTAATTGCAAAAATATATATTTTTTTCAAGAAACATAATAATATTTCGAAGGGGGAAACTGGATTCTATCGTTAATAATTAAAACAAATCATCTTTTGTCTCATAACTTTTTCAACATAATTAATATCATAGTCAATTTTAATTATTTCTTTATGTAAATAAATATATTAGCAGTAAATAATTTGTTTAACCAGATAGAAATATGTTTTCAAATTATATTTTAGTAAAATCGATAATTGTAAAGTTTTATATTTTTCAACACAATTATTGACTAGTTATTTAAATGAAGCTGGTTTTCTGAAAAAATTTTATTAAATAAGTCTTTTTACTGAAAATATGCTAATAAAATAATCTTAGCCAGTAAATATTTATAATAACTCTTTTTCTTACAGATAAATAAGGAAGTTTGTCCGGTCTATAAAAATACAAATAGTCCATATTTGCAATCATCACATTTGTCCTCCCCATAATATTGGGTTCAAAAAGTATAAAATGAGTAGGGGGACAAATGTCCTAATACCAAATAGTAAAAATATCGTTACTTTTCTGATGCAAAACATGAACTATTTGTGACTAATTTAGTTAATAATATTTATGAGTAAAACACTATATTATAAAAAATATTTATTTGCAATATTCTGGGACTGTAAATCAATAATTATTATTGGCTGATATAGATTATAGATCACGAAG
>CAJXKY010000016.1 GCA_913055675.1 uncultured Halanaerobiales bacterium | reverse complement strand
GTTGATGATGAAGTAAGAACGGCTATTAAATTCACGGTTTCACCCAGAAGAGAATAAAAATATATACTTTTTAGTAATTTCTCTGGGCCTATCCTTTGTATGGGATAGGTTTTTCTCTTGTAAATAAAGTACTATTGATGAGGTGGATATACTTGTTTTTAAAAAAGGTAAAAATCAAAGGATTTAAATCCTTTGCTAATACAATAAATTTAAAATTTGATATTCCAATTACCGCTATTGTTGGACCTAATGGTAGTGGAAAGAGTAATATAGTGGATGCTATTCAATGGGTTTTAGGGGAACAAAGTGCTAAAAACTTGCGTGGAAGTGAGATGGCTGATGTTATTTTCGCCGGGAGTGAAAAATTATCTCCTTCTTCTTCAGCAGAAGTATCATTGTTTTTAGATAATTCGGAGCGAATATTAGATATAGAAACCGATGAAGTTAAGCTTTCCCGCAAAGTAACCCAGGACGGACAAAGTGATTATCTCATAAATGACAGTAAATGTAGACTAAAAGATGTTAATGAACTATTAATGGATACTGGACTTGGGAATAACTCCTATTCAATAGTGAGTCAGGGTAAAATCACCCAAATTATTAATTCAAAACCAGAAAATTTAAGAGAATTATTTGAAGAAGCAGCTGGGATTAGTAAACATAAATCACGCAAAAAAGATGCTGAAAAAAGACTTGAAAATACAAAATCAAATCTCCAGAGAATAAAAGATCTTGTCTGGGAGTTAGAAAAACAGTTTGAAAAAATTGAAAAGGAAGCTGAAAAAGCTCGTGAATATAAAGATCTACGCAATGAACTAAAGGACATAGAAATTAATCTATTACTGGACCAACATGAAGAATTAGCAACAAGTTTGGATAAACTGGGACATGAGAAATCCGAGCTTGAAAATATTATTGAGAATAAAGAAAATATAGTTTCTGATAAAAAAGATAAATTACATAGTAAAAAAGAAAAGTTAAGAGAACTAGAAGTTACTTATGATAACAAAAAGGATGAATATTATCGTCTTAAAACAAAAAATGAAGAGGTTAAAAATAGATTAAATATTATTGAAGAAAGAAAAAACAATCTAAATAGAGAAAAAGATGAATTAGAAAATGAACTATCAAATTTAAAAGAAGAACTGGTAGAAAAAAATGATAAGCTTGCTAAATTCAAGGATAAATTGGATAAAGAAAGTACTAAACTTGAACTTTGGGCAGAAAAGAAAGACGGGGTCGAAAAAGACTATAAAAACAGAGTAGATCATTTAAAAAAATTAAGAAATGAGTTGAACGAATACCGCGAGAACTTAATTGAAGAAAACGTCGATATTAACCAGCTGCGTCGCGATTATGATAAGCTAGAGGAAAAGATTAAGTATAAAGAAAGAGTTTTGTCTGATTTAAGAGACCAAAAAGAACAAACCTTAACAGGCAAGGCCCAGGTTAAAAATAAACTAGAGGATAATAAAAAATTACAAAATGAGACCCTACAAAAGTTAGAGGATAAGAAAGAAAAATTAACTGATGTTAAAAAACAATTAGAAAATTATCAATCCCAATATGAAGAATTGGAAACTAAATACGAAAAAATCCAGGATGAATTGTACCAAAAGAAATCACGTAAAGAATTCATCAAAGATTTAAAGAAAGAGTATTCAGGATTTTATAAAGGTGTTAAAAATATTTTAAAACAAGGAGACCGTTTTCCTGATATGCATGGAGCGGTTGCTGAGCTAATAGATGTTAAAAAAGAATATGAAACTGCTCTTGATACTACATTGGGTAATAAATTGCAGAATATTGTGGTTGAAAACGACAAAACCGCCCAAAAATGTATCGATTATTTAAAAAATAATAGTAGTGGGAGAGCAACCTTTTTACCAATTAAATCAATAAAATCATACGGAAAAATTAATACTTCTTCTTTTCAAGATAAAAAAGGTTATCTTGGACTAGCAGTTGACTTTGTAAGTTTTGATAAGAAGTACAAAAAAATAATGGAATACTTGATGGGAAATACAATTATTACTAGTGATCTTGATTCAGCAATAGACATTTCAAATGTAATTAATAAAAAACATAAAATTGTAACAAAAGAAGGGGATGTAATTTTTCCAGGAGGTTCAGTTTCCGGTGGAAGCCGTGAAAATAAAAAGAATAATATTTTGAACCGGGAGCGCGAAATAACGGAATTGGACAAAGAAATAGAAAAATTAGATGACGAGATAGACCAAGTAGTTAAAAAAGGTTTAGAGCTCAAAGATAAAATTAAAAACTATGAAGAAGATAAAGAAACCCTTTCAAATAATTATCATCAGTTAAAGTTAAGATTGGAAAATTATAAAAACAATGAAAACGACCTAGAAGAACAGCTCACTGAAATTGAAAAGAATATAGAAAAAATTGATAATAAGATAAATGAAGAAAACGATGAACTAAAATCATTAAAAGAAGAGAAAAATCATTTAAGTGGACTATTTGAAAAAAATAGCAAGAATTACGATGAAGAAAAAGATATTATAAACAAAAAACAACAAAATATAGATCAATTAAGTGATGAAATAGAAGAGATGAGAGAAAAGTTAACAGATATTCGTGTAAAATTTGCGACTCAGCAGGAAAAGATAAAAAGTATCAAAAAAGATATTGATAATCTCGAAAATTCGATAGAACAAAATAAATTTGAACAGAACAATAAAGCTGAAAGAATAGAAAATATTAAAGAAGAATTAGATGAGTTGTCTGATAAAAAGGTTAAATTAAAAGAACAAAAATCTCAGATTGAAGCTGATGTTAAGAGCTCAGAAAAAGCTGTTGAAAAATATGAGATAGACTTAAAACAGATGAGAGATGAATATGAGCAGTTAGAAACTGAGGTTGAAAAATTAAATGACGAACTTAATGAGAAAAAAGATAAATTACATGAAATTAATTTGGATTATACTCGAAAAAATGATAAAACAGAAAATATAAAAGAACGTCTTCATAACGAATATAGTTTTGATATTCAGGAAGATGAGTATGAAAAAAGAGAACGAGTAGAAAACCCTGATGAAGTTGAAAAGCGTGTTAACAATTTAAGGGAACAAATATCTAAACTAGGTAGTGTTAATCTAGGTGCAATTGAAGAATATGAAGAATTAAAAGAAAGATTAGACTACTTACATGAACAACAGGAAGATTTAGAAGAAGCTAAAGAATCAATACTTAATATTATTAACCGGATTGAAGAAACTATGATGGAAAAATTCAAAACCTCATTTTATCAGATTAAAGAAGAATTTGAGGAGATCTTTGTAGATCTATTTAACGGAGGTCGGGCTGAGCTGAATTTAGTAGATGAAAATGAATTGTTAGAGACCGGTGTAGAGATCATTGCTCAACCACCGGGTAAAAAGTTGAAAAAACTAACTCTACTTTCCGGTGGAGAACGAGCCTTAACAGCAATTGCTTTAGTCTTTGCTTTATTAAAGATAAATCCCAGTCCTTTTTATATCCTAGATGAAATTGATGCTCCATTAGATGATGTTAACGTAGTAAGGTTTTCTAACTTCTTGAAAGAATACACTGATTTTGCTCAATTTATTGTAGTAACACACCGTAAACACATGATGACTGCAGTGGATAATATTTATGGGCTAACTATGACTGATAAAGGTGTAACTGAGCTTGTTTCACTTAATATAAAAGAGCACATTCAATAATTAATAAAAAGGAGAATAATGATCATGTCTATATTTAAAAATGTTGACAATAGTGAAGATGAAGACAAAGGTATGTTTCAGAAACTCAAGGATGGTTTGAGTAAGACAAAAAAGGGAATATTCGGTAAGTTAAATGACTTGTTTACCGGTGGAAAAGAACTTGATGAAGAGTTTTTTACTGAATTAGAGGAATTACTAATTCAAGCAGATATCGGTGTTCATACCACCATGAAGATGATTGAGGACCTAAAAGTAAAAGTAGAAAAAGAAGATATAGAAGATACAGAAGAATTCTATAACGTGTTTAAGGATGAATTGAGTGATTTTCTCCAGGACGAAAAAGGAGGACTTACTCTAAAAGATGATCTTAATATAATAATGGTAGTAGGGGTTAATGGTTCAGGAAAAACTACTACAATCGCTAAAATAGCCAGTAAATTCAAAAAACAGGGTAAAGATGTCATGATTGCAGCCTGTGATACTTTCAGAGCCGCTGCAATAGACCAATTAGAAGTTTGGACTAATCAATTAGGTGTAAGGTTAGTTGCACAAAAGGAAGGCTCTGATGCAGCAGCAGTAGCCTATGATGCTATTCAATCTGCAAGGTCTAAAGAAGCTGATGTTTTAATAGTTGATACTGCTGGACGTTTACACACTCAAAAAAATTTAATGGAAGAATTAAAAAAGGTTAAAAGAGTTATATATAAAGAAGCGGAAGAAGCACATAAACAAATTTTGTTAGTCTTGGATGCTACCAATGGTCAGAATGCAATTTCTCAGGCTAAATTATTCCACGAAGCTGTAAATATTGATGGAATAGCCTTAACCAAATTGGACGGTACAGCCAAAGGTGGGGTTGTTGTAGCTGTAAAAGATGAACTAGGTATCCCTATCAAATTAATAGGGGTAGGAGAAAAAGAAGATGATTTACAAGTCTTTAATCCTGAAAAATTTGTGGATGCTTTATTCTCATAAAGACAGCCCTTGACAACTTTTCTTTAATAAGTTATACTATGCTTTGTGAGTAAGTGTAAAGTAATAATACTTAACAAGCTTGGTGGTTAAAATGCTGGATAGGACAATTGAAATAGGATTGCTGTTTGATTACTACGGTAAACTGCTGACAGATAAGCAGAAGAAAATAGTAGACCTCTACTATTATCAGGACCTGTCATTAGGTGAAATCGCCGAGAACTTGGACATTAGCCGCCAGGGAGTTTATGATCACTTACATCGGGCTGAAGATACTTTAAAATCTTATGAAAAAGAGTTGAATTTGGTTTCGCGCAACAAAAAAAATATAAAAATCGTTCAAGAACTACTTGAATTTGTAAAAGATAATGATCATATTAAAGAACAAGCTAGAAACTTTCTTATAGATAAATTGAAAGAAATGAACAAAAATATTTAAGATGGAGGTACAGTTTTAGATGATATTTTCCGGTTTAGCTGAAAAACTTCAGGACACATTAAAAAAATTAAGTGGTAAAGGTAAGTTAAATGAAAAAGATGTTGATAATGCCTTAAGAGAGGTAAAACTTGCTCTTTTAGAAGCCGATGTTAATTATAGGGTTGTTAAAAACTTAATAAATAATATTAAAGAAAGAGCTGTCGGTCAGGAAGTTATGGACAGTCTGACTCCAGGTCAGCAAGTCGTTAAAATAGTTAATGAAGAACTGACCAAATTAATGGGTGGTCAACAAAGTGAAATTGAAATTTCTTCTGAACCTCCAACCCTTATAATGTTAGTTGGTTTACAGGGTTCTGGTAAGACCACAACTGCTGGTAAATTGGCAAAAAGATTTAAAAATGAAGGTAAAAACCCCTTACTAGTAGCTGGAGATATTTATAGACCTGCAGCGATTAAACAGTTACAAGTATTGGGAGAAAGACTTGAAGTTCCGGTCTTTTCAATGGGGGACAAAAAAGATCCGGTTGATATCATCAAAGCCGGGATAAGTAAAGCCGAATCAGCCGGTAATGATATTGTCATTTTAGATACAGCTGGACGTTTACACATTGATGAAGATATGATGGATGAACTTCAGGAAGTAAAGGAAAACACGGATCCTGATGAAATTCTTCTAGTAGTTGACTCAATGACTGGCCAGGATGCCGTAAATGTTTCTGAAAACTTCAATGAAAAACTCGGTATAGATGGAGTAGTTTTAACTAAGTTAGATGGTGATGCTCGTGGTGGTGCTGCTTTATCAGTAAAAGCAGTTACTGGAAAACCAATTAAATATATCGGTACAGGTGAAAAACTAGATGATTTTGAACCATTTCATCCGGATCGAATGTCAAACCGTATCCTTGGAATGGGTGATGTATTAAGCCTTATCGAAAAGGCAGAAAAATCCATAGATAAGGAAAAAGCTAAAAAATTAGAAGAGAGATTAAAAAACAATCAATTTACTTTCGATGATTTTTTAGATCAACTTGAACAGTTAAGAAATATGGGTCCCATGGAAGAAATTATGGGAATGATACCAGGGATGAGTGGAGCTAAGCAGCTTAAAAATCTCCAAGTAGATGAAGAACGTCTTGATCATATTGAAGCTATCATAAATTCAATGACTAAAGAAGAAAAAAATGATCCCAATGTTATTAACGGTAGTCGTAGAAAAAGGATTGCCCAAGGCAGTGGGACAAGTATTCAGGAAATCAATAGTTTGTTAAAACAGTATAGAGAAACTAAAAAAATGATCAAGAAATTTAATAATAGTAAAGGTAAAGGCAAGGGATTAATGGGTAATATGAATTTACCATTTTAATCATAGATCAAATATTGTTAAATATTTCAAGGAGGTGAAGTTTTAATGGCTGTAAAAATTAGACTTAAAAGAATGGGTAAAAAAAGAAGCGCTTCTTATAGGTTAGTGGTTTCTGATTCACGCAATGCTCCTATCGGACAATTTGTGGAACAATTAGGATATTATGATCCTACCACTGAACCTGAAACTTATAAAATTGATGAAGAGAAAGCTCTTAAATGGTTAAACAATGGTGCAAAACCATCTAATACAGTGAAGAGTTTGTTAAAGAAATCAGGTATTTACCAGAAATTTTTAAACCAAGAAAAGTAAAAGGAGGTTACTCCTGTGGAAGAATTAGTTGAAGTAATTGCAAGAAATATTGTAGATCAACCAGAAGAAGTTAAAACAAATACAGTAGAAGATGGCAATACTACTGTTATTGAACTATCAGTTGCTGAAGATGATATGGGCAAAGTGATAGGAAAACAGGGCAGAATTGCACGTGCTATTCGCAAAGTAGTTAAAGCTTCTGCTACAAAAGAAGGAAAAAAGGTTGAGGTTAAAATAAAATAGTAAATGGAGTAAATATTATGGAAGAATTAATAACAGTTGGAAAAATCACTAAAAACCAGGGTAATAAAGGAGAATTAAGGGTTAATCCCCTTACAGATGATTTAAGAAGATTTGAATTCCTTGATAAAGTTATTTTGGTAAGCCCTGATAAAGCCGAGCAAATTGAAAAATTTGTTGAGGATATCTGGCTCCATAAAAAATTTGTAATTTTTAAATTAGAAGGTATTGATGATATAGGTGAAGCGTTGAAATATCGTAACTATATAGTAAAAATCAAACAAGAGGATCTATTACCTTTAGCTGAAGATGAGTTTTATGTAGATGAACTCATAGATTTAACAGTGATTTTACCAAATGAAAAAGAACTTGGTCAAGTTATCAATATTGTTGATACCGGGGGAACCGACATCTTAATTGTAGAAGGTTTCGGCAAGGAATATATGATTCCGATGAGTAAGCAATATATCAAAAAAATAGACCTGGAAGACGATGTTATATATATAGAACCAGTCCAAGGAATCTTAGATCTATAAGTTAAGGGGTGAAAAGTATGAGATTTGACATTTTAACATTATTTCCCGAAATGTTTAAAGGCCCCTTTTCAGACAGTATAATTAAAAATGCCAGTGATAATGGTATTATAGATATAAATTTAACTGATATTAGAGATTATACTACAGATAAACATAATACTGCCGATGATTATCCGTACGGTGGTGGAGCAGGTATGGTTTTGAAAGTGGATCCGATTTATTATGCTCTAGAAGATATAACTGATGATTTTAAGGAAAAAACTACAAATGTTTTATTAACCCCCCGTGGTGAAAGAATGGACCAAAAAATGGTTAAAGATTTAAGTAATCAAGATCGTTTAGTCTTAATTTGCGGTCATTATGAGGGTGTTGATGGGAGAATAAGAGAAAATTTTGTGGATCTTGAAGTTTCGATTGGTGATTATGTCCTTACAGGTGGAGAACTGCCCGCTATGGTAATGGTAGATGCGGTATCCAGAATGCTTCCCGGAGTTTTAGGCCATGATGATTCTAAAAAGAATGATTCCTTTTATAATGGTATTTTAGATTATCCCCATTATACAAGGCCTTTTGAATTTAAGGGAATGGAAGTACCCGAAGTTCTTTTAAGCGGGGATCACCAACGGGTTGCTAAATGGAGAAAAAAACAAGCCTTAAAAAGGACATATTTGATGAGACCGGATTTACTTAAAAAAACTGAGTTATCTGAAACACAAAAGGAATTGCTGCGAGAAATTAAAGAGGAAATTGAAGGGGTAATTGATAATGAATGAGAATGTATTTATTGCACTAGTTCACCATCCTGTATACAATAAAGATGGTGAGATAATAACAACAACAGTTACTAATTATGATTTACATGATATTTCTAGAGCAGCAAGGACTTATGGCGTAAATAAATATTATGTAGTTAACCAACTTAAGTCTCAACAGGCTTTAGTTAAAAGGATGCGTGATTACTGGACAAGTGGTTTTGGGGCGGATTATAATAGCACAAGACATGAAGCATTTAAGGTTATGGATATTAAAGATACTCTAGATGACACAGTCGATGAAATAAAAGCTACAACCGGAAAAGAGCCTATAATTATCACTACTAGTGCCCAGAAAAGTGCTGAAACTATTTCTTTTTATAATCTTAGAGAAGAAATAAATGATACAAACAATCCTTATCTTATAATTTTTGGAACCGGATGGGGTTTAACAAAAGAAGTTATTGAAAAATCTGATTACCTTTTAGAACCAATAAAAGGTAAAACAGATTATAATCATCTTTCGGTCAGGAGCGCTGCCTCCATTATAATGGATAGGCTTCTGTCCTAGAAACTATTAATCTAATATAAAGTACGAAAGGAGGTCGACTGATGAATATTATCGACAGTATAAATAAAGAGAACATGAGAGACGATATCCCTGAATTTATAGCCGGTGATACAGTCCGCTTACAAGTAAAAGTTGTAGAAGGTGGAAAAGAAAGACTACAGCAGTATGAAGGTATTGTTATTTCCCGTAAAGGAAGTGGGGTTACAGAAACCTTTACTGTAAGGAAATTTTCCCACGGAGTTGGGGTAGAAAGAACATTTCCAGTCCATTCCCCGAGAATACAAAAATTTGAAGTGTTACGCAAAGGTGATGTAAGAAGAGCTAAATTATATTACTTAAGAGATAGAAAAGGTAAAAAAGCAAGAATTAAAGAGAAAAAAGAAAAAAGAAAGTAGTAAATTATTAAAGGGTGAGGGGGTTTATCCAGCACCCTTTATTTAATTTTAGGAGTGAATTTTATGAATATATTTCCTGGTCATATGGCCAAAGCAAAAAGAGTTTTAAAAGAAAATTTGAAGAATGTGGATCTAGTTGTTGAGGTCTTAGATGCTAGAATTCCTTATTCCAGTCATAATAAAGAATTAAAAGATATAATCAAGGAAACAGAAAAGATTGTTGTTTTAAATAAAAAGGATTTAGCCGAACAAAAATTTACTGATCAATGGAAAAATATTATCAGTAAAAAATCTTCCTGTGTAAAAGTTAACTCAGTAAAAAAGTCCGGGATTGATAGACTAAAAAATAAAATGGAAGAAAAGCAGGAAGAAATTAATCAAAAAAGGATTGAAAAAGGAATTAATAAAAGACCTGTTAGAGCAATAATTATTGGAATTCCTAATGTTGGAAAATCTGCTTTAATTAATGCACTGGGAGGCAAATCCTCCGCTAGAACTGGTAATACTCCAGGAGTTACAAGAGGAAAGCAGTGGATAAAGGTATCTGAAAATATTGAGCTTCTAGACATGCCTGGTATTTTGTATCCCAAAGCTGAAGATGAAGATATTGCATATAAATTAGTATTAACGGGAGCTATTGACTTAAAAAAGGTTGATACAGAGAATGCTGCCTATAAGCTTTTAAAGTATTTAAAAAAATTAAACAGATTAGATGCAGTTGTTGAATATTACGGGATTGATGTTTTTGAAAATGAACATCCTTATGATATACTTCCTAAAATCGGAAGAAAAAGAGGTTGTTTAATGACCGGAGGTAAAGTTGATCGAAATAGAGCAGCAACATTATTAGTTAATGATTATAGAGATGGGGAATTAGGTAAAATTTCTCTTGAAAAACCAGGGAGCGCTAACTATGAATTTTAATGAAATGACCATCAAAGAAATTAATAATTTCATTAATGAGTTTGAAGATATTGAAAAGATAGATAATGGTATTATAGAAGAACTTGCCAATGACTCTCGTAAGGGAGTTCAAAAAATTTGTAAAAAGATTAAAAGACAAAAGACTAAACGTAAAGAGAAAATACAGCAGTGGCATAGCCAAAATGAACATATAAATTTACTTGAAGAAAAAGGTTATGAATTAATTGCTGGTATTGATGAGGCTGGACGCGGTCCCTTGGCTGGTCCCGTAGTATCTTCTGCTGTGATATTAGACAAAACAAACCCTATACTTGGTTTGACTGATTCAAAAAAAATAAGTCAATCTGAAAGAGAAAGACTATTTGATATAATTCAAGAGGAAGCAGTAGGTGTAGGGATAGGAATTGTAAGTAATACCATTATTGATCGTTTGAATATTTATCAAGCTACATTTGTAGCGATGAGAAGAGCGGTTGAGAATTTAAAAACTTTACCCAAATTTTTGTTAATAGATGGAAATCAGACTATTCCTGATTTCAATATAGAGCAGAAAGCAATTGTTAGTGGGGACTTAAAAGTTAACTCAATAAGTGCTGCTTCGATAATTGCAAAAGTTACAAGAGATAAAATAATGGATGAATTACATGAAAGTTATCCCAGATATAATTTCTTAAGTAATAAAGGATATGGGACTCAAGAACATATTGAAGCAATTGAAGAGATTGGTCCCTGTCCTTATCATAGATTTTCGTATAAAATAGTTGAGAAAAACAAAAACAAGTGAGTGATTTTAATGAATACAAAATATTTAACTAGAGGAGCTTTAATTGCTGGCCTATATGTCATTATCACGTATGCACTTTCACCAGTTAGTTTTGGTCCCCTTCAATTTAGAGCTTCAGAAGCATTAACAGTTTTACCTATTCTATACCCCGAATCTATTCCTGCGCTCTTTATAGGTGTCTTATTGTCAAATATTATTGGAGGTTTAGGTTTGGTAGATATCATTGGGGGGAGTTTAGTTACTTTATTAGCAGCTTATGGTACCTATTATTTCCGCGACACTTTCCTTGCATATCTTAGTCCAATCGTATTAAATGGGTTTTTAATAAGTATCTACTTACATTTACTTTTTGAAATACCATATTGGATAACTGTTGTACAAATTTCGGTTAGTGAAGCAATAGTAGTAATACTTTTAGGTTATCCATTAATACAGGTCTTAAAAAGAAGACATACTGACTATCAGAATGATTTGTAAATCTTGCAATAAATAACAAATTAAGTTATAATTTAAATATGGACAATCTATTAAATGGAGGGATATTAATATGTTAAAGAAAAAAATTGAAGAAGAATTAAATGAACAGATAAATGCTGAAATTTTTTCTGGGTATCTATATTATGCTATGGAAGCATATTTTGAATCAGAAGATCTTAATGGTTTTGCTAGCTGGATGCATGTACAGGCTCAAGAAGAATTACTACATGCTCAAAAATTCTTTGATTATATAAATGAACGTGGTGGAAAAGTAGAATTAGAGGCTATTGAAAAACCTAAAGCTGAATGGGACTCACCATTACAGGCCTTTGAAGAAGCTTATGATCATGAAACCACAGTAACCGAAAGAATTAATAATCTATATGATTTAGCTTTAGAAGAAAAAGACCATGCAACTGCTTCTTTCTTGAAATGGTTTATTGATGAGCAAGTTGAAGAAGAAGCTACTGCTGATGAAATCGTAAATAAATTGAAAAGAATTGGAGATTCTGGACATGGTATTTTCATGTTAGATAGTGAATTAGGAAATAGAACATTAGATACTGCTGAATATACAGAAGAAAGTGAATAACATCTAATAAATTTGTATATGTCATGAGTTTCATGTTCGAAACTCATGGCATATTTTTGTCTAAATAAAAACTTACTTTTACTTTGGGGGTTATTTGAATGAGCTTATTTGAAAATATTAAGAATTTTTTTACTCCCTCTTCCGATTCAAAAGTTGTCAAATTATATGTTCAAGATAAAAAATGTGGTAATAAAATGAGGGTTGTTTTAAGGAAAGGTTATGATATACAAAGGATTTATAAAGATGACGTTGTAGGTAAATATCAAATAAGTAAAGTTTTAGTATGTGATAAATGTTATAATAATGTAGTAATAGATGTGAATTTTGATAAAAATTATAATATTCTAGATAGAAATATTGAAAATGGTAAATTTATCACTGAGGAAGAATTTCAAAATAGTAATTAGCAGTGGAGGTTCCTATGTTAATCAATTTTCCTAATATCTTAACAATAGTCAGATTATTGCTTATCCCGGTATATCTCTATTTCTTTTTAAATGGAGAATACATCATTAGTGGGGTGTTTTTTTCAATCTCCGGTTTGACAGATTTTTTAGATGGATATCTGGCTAGAAAATATAATATGGTAACGGAATTCGGGAAGTTACTTGACCCCCTAGCAGATAAATTAACTTTGATCAGTATATTAGCAGTTTTGGTATATATTGACCTCCTGCCTAAAGTTATAACCATAACATTACTGACAAGAGAAGTATTTGTATTATTTGGTTCGGGAATTATGTATCTAATGGGAGTAGATCTTATAAAACCTACTAAACTAGGCAAATTATCTATTTTTATTTTATATGTTGCAATTGCCGCTAGTTTATTAGATTTTCAATATATTGATATGGTATTATTTTATGTAGTGATTCCCCTTAATATTATCTCTGCTTTGGATTATATTCGTAACGGATATAAAAAAATATAAGATAATTAAAAGGAGATTAATCAATGGATATTTTATTAAAAAACATTAAAAATATATTTACCCCCAATCAAGATCTTAGTGATCATAATCATATAGTTATATCTGGTAAAACAATTAAAATGATTACAAAAGAAAATGAATTTGAAGAAAGTAATTTTGATGAAGTAATTAATTGCAAGGAACTGATTGCATTACCTGGTTTAATAAATACTCATACCCATAGTTCAATGTCAATACTGAGAGGATATGCTGACGATTATATTCTAGATAAATGGCTTAAAGAAAAAATATGGCCTGCTGAAGCAAAATTAACTAAAGAAGATATTTATTGGGGAGCTATGCTGGCTGTTTTAGAAATGGTAAAGACCGGTACAACTACTTTTACTGATATGTATTTTCAAATGGATGAGGTAGCTAAAGTAGTCAAAAAGACTGGAATAAGAGCTGTCTTAGGTGAAGGTCTAATTGAAGAAAATGATGGAATAGATGGATTTAATAACGCTTTGAATTTTGCTTTAAGGTGGAACAGTAAAGTTGAGGGAAGGTTAAGAACTTGTTTAGCACCACATTCAGCTTATACCTGCAGTCCTGAATATTTAAAAAAAATTCGAGAGAAAGCTTTAGAAAATGATCTTTTAATTAATATCCATATTAGCGAGACCCAAGACGAAGAAAAGATTATGAAAGACAAATTTGATCTTTCTACTGTACAATTATTAGACAGTATAAATTTTTTTGATGCTAAAGTTATTGCTCCCCACTGTGTGCACGTTAGTGATAATGAGATAGAAATTTTAAATAATAATAATGTGGGGGTTGTTTATAACCCGGCGAGTAATATGAAATTAAGCAGTGGTGTTGCTCCAATAAATAAAATGATTGATAAAGGTATTTCTGTTTCTTATGGAACTGATGGTGCAGCTAGTAATAATAATCTTGATCTTTTTGAAGAAGCAAGAATGGGTTCTTACTTGCAAAAAGTTTTTGAAAATGATCCAACTGCTTTACCAATTGAAGAAACTTTGCAAATGTTAACAATTAATGGAGCAAAAAATCTAGGTATTAATAAATTAGGGAAAATAAAGGAAGGATTTTTAGCTGATATTATATTATTAGATACTAAGGGGATGGTACATCAATATCCTTCCTATAATTATCTATCGAATATATTTTATGCAGGTAATGGAAATGATGTAGATACAGTTATAGTTAATGGAGAAATAATAATGAAAAATAGAAAAATGAAATTTATAGATGAAAATATAGTCTATGAAAAAATCAAAAAGTTAACTCAGAAATATGTTTAAAAATTCAGAAGGGAGTGGCTAAGATTGAAAAGCAAGTTTAGAAGTTTATTTTCAGTAATAATTGCTTTATTTATTGTATTTCTAATCGCAATTTTTGCGGGAGCCAATTTTTTCACTGAATGGGCCTGGTTTAATCAACTTGGTTATCTAAAGGCCTTTTTATTGATGTTTTTCTCTAATTTTGGTTTGCGTGTTTTAATTGGATTGATTTTTGCAGTATTTGTATATGTTAATCTTTCCTTTACTAAAAAGTTATTTACAAAGTATTTTGAACAGGATTCAATTGAAAGTGAAAATGTAGAAACTTTATTTAAGGGAGAAAGTGAAGGCTTTTTAAACTGGTTAAATAAAAAGAAACTCAACTGGATGTACCTTATATTAAGTTTAATATTAGGATTTTTATTCAGTTCAGTAAGTTCTGAACTTTGGAAAATAGTTCTTAAATTCTTTAACCAAACTCCATTTGGAACTACTGATCCGATATTTGGTAGAGATATTTCTTTCTATGTATTTAGTTTGCCTTTCTATTCTTTCATAAAAGAGATGGCAATGGTTTTAATTGTTCTAACTATTATTGTAATAGGTGTTATTTATTTTATTGCTTCTGGAGTAAGTTCATTTTCAGAAATGAAGTTAAAACTTTCTAACCGAGCGAAAAGTCATATCACAGTATTACTTTCAGCGTTTTTGTTTCTTAAAGCTTGGGATTACAGATTAGCGATGTATGAACTCCTTTATTCTTCAAGGGGAGTAGCTTTTGGAGCAAGTTATACTGATATTAATGCTAACTTAATTGGTTTAAGAATATTATTCTTTATAGCTATTGCTGTAGCTATTGGCTTATTAATTAGTTTATTTAGAAAAAATTATAAGTTAATAGCCTGGGGATTAGGAATCTGGATTGTAACCTCACTAATTTTTGGTGGTTTATATCCTGGCTTCGTTCAGAGATTTCAAGTTGAACCAAATGAAATAGAAAGAGAACGAGAATATATAAATTATAATATTGAAATGACTAATAAGGCTTATGGACTTAATAATATTACAACCAGGGATTTTCAACCTCAAGATGGATTAACATTAAATGACTTAGAAAACAACGAGGAAATTATTAGTAATATTCGTCTTTGGGATAGTAGGCCCTTACTATCAACTTACAGTCAATTACAAGAATTAAGACAATACTATGATTTCCAAAATATAGATGTTGGTAGATATACAATTGATGGCAAATATCGTCAGGTTATGCTTTCTGCCAGAGAACTTAATCAAGAATTATTGTCTGGTCAGGCCCAGACCTGGATTAATAGAAAATTGAAATATACTCATGGTTATGGAGTAGCAATGAATGCGGTTAATAGTGTCACTGAACAAGGATTACCAGAATTCATTATAAGAGATATACCCCCAAAAGTTAATGGAGATATTAAATTAGATAACAATGCAATATATTATGGGGAAAAAACTGATGATTATGTTATTTCAAATACAGATTCTACCGAATTCCATTATCCGCAGGGAGATGAAAATGTATATATAAGTTATGATGGAACTGGTGGAGTGGAAATCGGTAATTTCTTTAAAAAAGCAATTTATGCCTTAAGATATAATGACTTAAAAATCATGTTAAATGATGGTATAAATCCTGACAGTCGGATAATGTATCATAGAAATATTAAAGAAAGAGTTAGAAAAGCAGCACCTTTCTTAAGATATGATAGTGACCCTTATCTAGTCATATCTAATGGTAGGTTATTTTGGATACAAGATGCATATACTACAACTAATCGTTACCCTTATTCGGAACCAATTAGTGGTGTAGGTAATTATATTAGAAATTCAGTTAAAGTAGTTATAGACGCATATAATGGAGATATAGATTTCTATGTTGTTGATGATGAAGATCCAATTGCAAAAACTTATCAAAAAATATTTCCGGAAATATTTGTAGATGGAGACCAAATGCCAGAAGAAATGAGAAAACACATTAGATATCCACAGGATTTATTTAAAATTCAAGCTAATTTATACAGTACTTACCATATGAAAGATCCAGTTGTATTCTATAACAAAGAAGACCTCTGGAATATTCCTAATGAAAATTATTCTGGGAATACGGTAAAAATGGAACCCTACTATATCATGAGTAGTTTACCAGAGACTGAACTATCACAATTGGAATATTTACTAATGATGCCGTTTACTCCGGCTAATAAAAATAATATGATTGCCTGGATGGCAGGTCGTTCTGATGGAGATAATTACGGAGAATTAGTACTCTATGAATTTCCTAAAGATACGTTAGTATATGGACCAAGTCAGATTGAATCCAGGATTGATCAGGATTCACAAATATCACAATTACTTTCCCTTTGGGGACAAAGAGGTTCAAATGTTATTAGAGGAAACTTAATAGTATTACCTATTGAAGAGTCGATTATGTATATCGAACCCATATATCTGAGAGCGGAACAAAGTGAATTGCCAGAATTAAAAAGAGTAGTTGTAGGATATGGCGGCGATATAGTAATAGATGAAAACCTTGATGGAGCATTAGCACAAATATTTGGAGAAAGATCTCCAGAAGAAGCGATACCAGAAGAAATGCAGCAACAGCAACAACAAGCTTTACCTGAGGATATAAGTGGATTAGCTTCTGAAGCTTATCAAGTATATCAGGAGGCTCAAGAAGCTCTTAAACAAGGTAATTGGGAAGAGTATGGTGATAAGATAGAAAATCTAAATAATTTATTAGAAGAACTTAACAGCCTTAGTGGAGAAGCAGAACAAAACAATGAAGAAAATATTGAACAGTAAAGTTGAAGGGATCATTAAATGTTAAAAACAAGTAAATTTAGTGAATATAAAACAAAAAATAACATTGATTTGTATATAAACAATACTGATAAATTTAAAACCAACTATATCCATTTAGATATAGTAAGACCTTTATCAGATGAGAAAAATGTATCAAAGAATGCTTTAATTCCATATATTCTATATCGCGGGTCTCAAAAATATCCAACAAATCAATCTATTTCACGTAGATTAGATGAATTATACGGAGCAGATCTTAATGTGTCTGTAGCCCGTCGCGGTGAAAATCAGTTGCTTCGATTTTCAATAGAGGTAATTAATGACAATTATTTAGAATCAGAAGAAAGTTTAACTAAAAAAGGTATTAACTTTCTATATGAACTTGTTTTTAATCCTCTGCTAGAAGATTATGATTTTAAACCAAAATATATAAATAAAGGCTATGACTTTTTGAAGGAAAAAATACTTTCTTTAAAGAATGATAAAAATAGTTATGTTATAGAAAGATGTTATCAAGAGTTGTGTAGAGGGGAGAATTTTTCCCTCTACACTCTTGGTACCATAAATGGATTAAAAGAAAGCCAAAAAGATAATCTTTATGACTATTATAAAACGGTTTTAAAAGAAAGCCCTATTGAAATGTTTGTAATAGGTGATATTAAATCTTCTACTAATATATATGAATATATTAATAATCACTATAATTACAAGAGGGATCTAAAATTACCACTGAATAATACAGTTATAAAAACAAAAGACTTAGAACACAGAGAATTGGAAGAGGAAGATGAAATAACTCAATCTAAATTCTGTGCTGGGATTAGAGTGCCTATCACACGGGCTCATCCCTTATATTTTGCATTGATAGTATATAATGGAATGCTTGGTGGTTTTAGCCACTCCAAACTCTTTTCAACAATCAGAGAAAAAAGAGGTTTAGCTTACTATATAAATACAAGGCTAGAATCTACAAAGGGATTAATGTTAATTAATGCTGGTATTGATGTAAAAAATTATAATGTAGTAAAAGAAATTATTGAAGAGAAATTAGATGAAATGCGTAAAGGTAATTTTGAAACATATAATATTGAATGGACAAAAAAGAAATTAATAAATCGTTATAAGTCATTGAGTGATAACAATCATAGTATTGTAGATGCCTTTTTATTAGGCTTGATTAATGGAAAAAAAGATTCTTTAAATTATGTTATTAATTCTATTAAAGAAGTAAAAAAAGAAGAAGTTATGAAGGTAGCAAACCAAGTTGAACTGACTACTTATTATCTGCTTAAACCAGGAAGTGGTCAAAAATGAAATACAATAAATTTCAAGAAATAGAAGAAGAATATTATGAACAAGAACTTAAATCAGGATTAAAAGTTGTTTTAATTCCTAGAGAAAAATTTAATAAAAAACATGCTATTTTATCTGTGGATGTTGGATCTGTAGATTTGAAATTAAAAGATGAAAATGATAGAATTCATCAATATCCTAAAGGGATAGCTCATTTCATGGAGCATATGCTTTTTGAAAATAGGGAAGGTAGTATTATTGACAAGTTTTCTCAGATTGGTAGTAGTGTAAATGCTTATACAGGCTTTAATAATACTAATTATTATTTTAATACAACTAATGATTTTTTTAAGTCTTTGAAATATCTATTTGATTTTGTAATGAATCCACATTTTGATAAAAAGAAAATTAAACATGAAAAAAGTGTAATTAACCAGGAAATTAATATGTATCAGGATAGCCCCAACTGGCAATCCTTTTTCCAATTATTACAATCACTATATTACGAATACCCAATAAAATATAATATTGCGGGTTCACCTAAAAGTATAGAAAAAATAAATCAAAAGTTACTTCAAGATTTTTTTAATAGATATTATGATTTAAGCAATATGAGATTAGTAGTTATCGGTAATGTAGAGCATGAAGAATTATTTGAGTGGTTAGAAGATAAATTTTCACAAATAGATAACTCTAATAGTATTTTTGAAAAGCTATATCCGTCTGAACCCAAAGGCATAAAATTAAAAGAAAAAGATATAGCAATGAGTATTTCTCGACCTATTATTAGCCTGGGTTATAAAGAAAACAGATGTTTCAAGGATGATCGGAAAATTATTGAACAGGATATGACAACAAATATGATATTGGAAATGTTATTTGGGAAGAGTAATGATTATTATCATGAACTTTATAATAAAAATTTAATTGATGAAAACTTTTCTTTTAATTATATGCGTGAAAAAAATACTGGTTTTGCCAAAATATATGCTGAGACAACTTCTATAAGCGAAACAAATGAGGAAATAAATAAAATTTTAAATAACTGGGATAATGAAATAAACTCAAAAGATTTTGAAGTAGTTAAAAATAAATATATAGGTAGGTACTTTAGGTCATTAAATTCTTTTGAAACCCTTTCATCCCAGATTATAAAATATTTAAATTTAGGTCAAAATTATTTAGATATTATAAGAATAATTAAAGGAATAAAACTAAATGATATTATTGAACAGTATCATAATATATTTAAAGATCAAGAACAGGCGAAAGTTATTATTAGAAAGATAAGTGATTAAATTGAAATAATTCTTGAAATGCTATATGATTGGTGTTATAATCAAAAAAATAAATAAATGAAAGGAAGTGATATATGAGTAGTTAGTAGTAGAGTAAATATCAGTTTCTTATTTATTTTAAAAAGTTGAATAGAAAAACCCAAAAACATATGAGTAGAAAGGAGTAGATAGTAGATATGCAAAGAGATCGATGGGATAGTAGAACGGCTTTTATTCTTGCGGCAATTGGTTCTGCAGCTGGTTTAGGTAATGCTTGGCGTTTTCCGTATATGGCTTATTCAAATGGAGGTGGCGCCTTCTTAATTCCATATTTTATTGCTTTATTAACAGCTGGTATACCACTTATAGTTCTTGAGTTTTCAATGGGACAAAGTACTCAGAGAGGTGCTCCAGGAGCTCTTGCCAAAGCCGGTAGGAAGTTTGAAGGTTTTGGTTGGTGGGCAGTTCTGTCCGGTACTATTATAACTAGTTATTATGCTGGTGTAATGGCATGGGCCTGGGACTTTTTGGCAGGTTCATTTACTCTAGGATGGGCAGATGACGCTGGTACTTTCTTTTACGAAGAAGTTCTTGAGATATCCTCAGGACCTGGAGTATTGGGAGGCTTTTCCACTTCAGTATTAATTGGTTTAATAATTACTTGGATTGTGATCTATTTTATATTAAGAAATGGTGCCCAGAGTGTAGGTAAAGTTGTTATGATAACAGTTCCCTTACCTATTATATTAATGGGGATTTTATTAATCAGAGCAGTCACCCTTCCAGGAGCTGTAGAGGGGTTAAATTATTTCTTAGAACCAAACTTTTCAATGTTAACGAACCCGAGTGTTTGGATTGACGCTTATTCACAGGTATTCTTTACTCTTAGTTTAGGTTTTGGTATTATGATTGCCTATGCTAGTTATATGCCTGAAGATTCAGATATAATTAATAATGCTCTTATAACTGTATTTGCAAATTCTGGTATAAGTTTTATGGCAGGTATTGCTGTATTTGGTACCCTAGGATATATGGCTGAAACTCAGGGAGTAGCAATTTCTGAAGTAGCTACTGCTGGTGTTGGTTTAGCATTTGTTGTTTATCCAAATGCTATTTCACTATTACCAGGTGGTGGTTTTGTTGTCGGATTATTTGGCTTTGTATTTTTCGCCATGTTACTTTCTTTAGGTATAGACTCGGCTTTCTCAATTGTAGAAGCTGGAGTTGCTGCCCTCAAGGATAAATGGGGTGGTTCTAAAAGAAAAGTTACTCTCTTTTACAGTCTATTTCTTTTCATTGTTGGATTACTTTTTGTTACAAAAGCTGGACTGTATTGGTTAGATATAGTTGACCATTATGTAAATACTTATGGTTTAGTATTTGCTGGTTTAAGTGAAGCTATTATTATCGGTTGGTACTACGACACTACTAAATTAAGAAATTATTTCAA
The DNA here is from genome assembly GCA_913055675.1 of uncultured Halanaerobiales bacterium. Lineage (GTDB taxonomy): Bacteria > Bacillota > Halanaerobiia > Halanaerobiales > M55B127 > M55B127. Next base: position 24,757 of record CAJXKY010000016.1, on the reverse strand, counting down.
CTCAGTTTCTGATTATCAATTTGGCAGCTGGTGGGATATAATGATTAAGTTTGTTACTCCTATAATGCTGATAATATTACTTGTTACTGAATTGATGGCTGATATTGGTACTCCATATGGTGGATATGAATTAAAATACTTAGTCTATGGGGGCTGGATTGGAGTAATTGGTCTACTGATTGTAGCTTCATATTTCTTATCTCGTCAGAGAGGCTTAGACGATACAGATGTTTAAAAACAAGTATTTAGAAGGGAGTATATAAATTATGAGTGGATCAGCAATTGTAACTTTGATTTTAGCTAGTGTTGTTCTTTATGGAGGGCTTTTTATAACAGTCCGTAAAGCTGTTAAATCTCGAAATAAAGATGAAGAATAATTTTTAAATATACAGGGTCCGAATTTATTCGGGCCCTTTTTTAAGTTATAAAAAAGAAGTGATATTATGATTAAAGATAATATAAAAATGAAATTTAATAAAATAGGTTTTGATTTAGTTGGTTTTACTAGGCCTAATATAAATCATAAATTTTCTAAAAATTTCAAAAAAAGATATAATGAGGATGATTTACCGTCTTTTGTACATCATAATGTTGAGAACATATTAAATCCTAAAAAGGAAGCACCATGGGCCAAAACTATTATTGTGTTAGGTTTGTCCTATGCTAGTAGTATAAACCAAAATACAGATGGTTTTATATCAAGATATACACGTGGAATTGATTACCACAAAGTTATGCGAGAAAAAATTGAAAAGGGAATTGAAGTTTTAAAAAATAATTTTGATAATCTTAAGTATTCTTTTTATGTAGATAATGGTCCTGTTATGGAAAAGGCTTTAGCCCAACAGGCTGGCTTAGGTTGGATTGGCAAAAATACTCTTTTAATAAATGAAAAATATGGATCATATATTTTTTTGGGAGAAATATTTATTGACAAAGAGTTCTCTGTAGATGAACCAACAAAAGACAAATGCAGGGATTGTACTTTATGTAGAGATAACTGTCCAACTGATTCTTTGGAAACACCATATTATTTGAACTACAAAACCTGTCGTAGTAATTTAACTCAAGAAAAGGGTATATTAAATAAGAGTAAAGAAAAATTGATTGGGAATTGTATTTGGGGATGTGATAATTGTCAAGAAGCCTGTCCTTTTAATAAAGAAATCCCTAAAGATTTACATACTGAATTTGAGCCTAAAATTACAGGAAATATAGTTGATATATTGAATTATGATAGAAAGGAATTTCCGAAAAGGTGGGTTAATTCTGCTTTAAGCTGGAGAGGAATGAGGGTGATTCAAAGAAATGCTCTTATTTCATTAATTAATTTAGATATAAGAAAAGAAGATTATAGGAAAGTAATAATTAAAAAGATGAAAGATAATTCACCAATTTTAAGATATTATGCATATAAATCATATTTAAGCTTAGGTTTTGAGATAAGTGAAATTCAAGATATAATAAACAAGGAAGCTGAAGTTAATATTAAAAAAATATTAGAAGGAAGTGATTAGATGCCTAATATTAAGTATAATAATTCTGACTATAAAATTTCTAATAACATAAAAGCTTTAGATTTGTTATCAGAAATTGATATAGATAAAAAAGATTTAATTGTTGGTATTAAAGTAAATAATAAACTAGTAGATTTAAATTATATAATTAAAGAAAACTGCCAAATAGAATTTGTTTATAAAGATAAACCTGCCGGGAATAGATTATATAAAAGAAGTCTTTTTATGTTATTGGCAAAAGCAATTTATGAAATGTATGGTGCTGATATTTTAAATATTGAACATTCTTTAAGTAATGGGATATATTGTGAATTAAGTGATAACAATGTTCTTAGTAAATCAGAACTAGAAGATATAGTTAAGAAAATGAATGAAATTGTAGAAAAAAATTATACCATCAATAAACATGTGTTATCTAGTGATGATGCAATATCAATACTTAAAAAACAGGGCAACTTAGAAAAGATAAGAATTATTGAACAAAAAAACCTTGAAGAAGTTAAACTTTATGAGGTGGATGGATATTATAATTACTATTATTATCCTTTATTACCTAATACAGGTTGTCTTGATGAATTTAAACTTCATTATCATTTTCCAGGATTTGTGCTCTTATATCCACCGATTGAAAGTCCAAATTCAATTAAAGAATTTATAGCCCAACCTAAATTAGCTGATATATTTTATGATTATGAAAAATTAGGAGATATCTTAGAAGTTGGTTTTGTACCTGATTTAAATGAACATATAGACAAAAACGAATATGGTGAATTAATTAGAATTTCAGAAGGACTTCATGAAAAAAACATAGCAAAAATTGCAGACCAAATAGCATCTCATAAAGAACAAAAAAGAATTATTTTGATAGCTGGTCCTTCTTCTTCAGGTAAAACAACATTTACCAAAAGACTTTCAACTCAGTTAAGAATAAATGGTTTAAAACCAGTATCTATTTCTACAGACGATTTTTTTGTAAATAGAAACAAAACACCAATTGATGAAGACGGTAATTTTGATTTTGAATCACTACAGGCCATAAATCTAGAATTATTTAATGACCATCTTGTAAGATTAATGAGAGGAGAAAAGGTCAGACTACCTCGCTTTAACTTTAAAAAAGGAGTAAGAGAGAAGAGTGATACAGTTTTAGAGTTGGACACCGATCAGCCAATATTAATCGAAGGGATTCACAGTCTAAACAATAAATTAACAGAATTTATTCCAGAAGACCATAAATATAAAATATTTGTAAGTGCTTTAACTCAATTGAATATAGATATGCAGAATCGAATCCCTACCTCCGACACTAGGTTAATAAGAAGAATAGTTAGAGATAACTTATTTAGAGGTCATTCTGCTTATGATACATTAGAAATGTGGGGAAGAGTTCGTAAGGGAGAAGAAGTTAATATATATCCTTATCAGGAAAATGCTGATGTCATGTTTAATTCTGCCTTGATATATGAATTGTCAGTTCTAAAAAATTGTGCTGTTCCCCTACTAGAAGAAATTGACAAAGATAACCATTATTTCTATGAAGCAAAAAGATTATTGGAAGTTCTGGACTGTTTTAAAAAAATGCCATTTGAAGAGATCCCCAAAACTTCCATTTTAAGAGAGTTTATCGGAGGTAGTGTTTATAGAGAATAGAGTAAATTAAGTTCAACTTGAAACTCTAGCAATAAGTTCATCAATAATTTCTTCAATATCATTCCAGTTATCTGCCCTATATAATAGATTTGAATTTTGTATATCTTGATTGTGATATTTATTAACAAGGATGACTGGAATGTTTTTATTTAATAAATCATTTGAATTAGACTTATTATCTTCAATAAACAATTTTATATTTTTTTCTTCAGCTAATTCAGCTTTATTATGCTCATGAAAGAGGTAATCATAATTGACTTTATGCTGTTCAAGCCATTTGATTGTTAGTGGTCTAAACTTTTCATTACGAGCAGTAATTAAATAAATTGTATGGCCCTCATTTTTTAATTTATCAATAATATTTTTAGCATTAGGCGCGATCCCAACATTCGAGTATATTTCATGAATTTTATTATTTAAAAATTCGCTTAAGTCTTCTAAAGGTAAGTCATAGGCTTTTGAAAAATCATATACATCTTTTTTTCTTTTTATATTTTCTTCGAAATAATTGTTTAATGATCTTAACCAAATATTTTCTTTGCCTTTTTTCTCATGTGTTATTACACCATCAATATCAATACCAATATTCATATTTATTGCCTCCCAAACTTCAATATAGACTAAAATTATGATATAATTTTTTTAAGATGACTAATAGTTATTTTAACATTTTTTTGGAGGATTTTCCAGAAGGAGATGATAATTTGGAAAAAAATATAAAAGAAATCATTGAATACTTTGAAGAGAAATATCCAGATCCAAAATCAGCTTTAAATTATGAAACTCCTTTTCAATTATTAATAGCGACTATAATGTCTGCTCAGACCACTGATGTACAGGTTAACAAAGTTAATAAAGAACTTTTTAAAAAATATAAAAATCCTACTGATTTTGCTAATCTAAGTGTAAAAGAATTACAAAAGGAAATACAAACAATAGGTTTATATAAAAACAAAAGCAAATATATTATAGAGACAAGTAAAATGATTTTAACAGACTTTAATGGTGAAGTTCCTAAAAACAGAAAAGAATTAACAAAATTACCTGGGGTTGGTAGAAAAACTGCTAATGTAGTTTTAGCCAATGCTTTCGACCAGGAAACAATTGCCGTGGATACCCACGTTTTTAGAGTTGCTAACCGGTTAGGTTTAGTGGATACTGCAAAAAGAGATCAGGTTGAACAGGATCTAATGAAAGTAGTGCCAGGCGATTATTGGACTAAATTTCATCATTGGTTGATTTTTCATGGCAGAGAAGTATGTAAGGCTAGAACACCACTGTGTAATGAATGTAAAATTAGTTCGAATTGTAAATATTTCCAAAATCAAATTAAGGAGGCTAATTGAAATGTGTAAAGGTAAAAAGATTTTATTATTATCTTTAATATTTATTTTAATGTTCACTATTTCTTCACAGGCTCAAAATTTACTGGAAAATGGTATTAATGAATATAATAGTAGAAATTATCAAAAAGCAATAGACTATCTTACAAGTTATGCTGCTGAAAAACAGGATAGCTATCTTGTTCATTTTTATTTGGGACTTAGTTACACCAAATTAAATCAATATGAAACAGCAATAGATTCATTTAATTATGCTAGGGAAATAAAGGGTGATTCCTATAATCTCTTAGTTAATTTAGGAAGGGCATATTATAATAATAATGAAAAATCAAAAGCTTATGATATACTTTTAAAGGCGGAAGGTTATACCCCTGTAGATGAACAGGTATATAATTTATTAGGTTTAATTCATATGGATAAAAGAGAGTATAATCAAGCTGTAGATAATTTTGAAAAAGCAATTGAATTAAACCAAGATAACTTTTATGTATATAATAATTTAGGTTTATGCTATATTAATTTAGGTAATTTTAGTGAGGCAAGAAAATATATTAATGAAGCACTAGAGTTAGACCCTTCTGTGCCATATGTTTATAATAATGCCGGTATTATCTATGAAAACCTTGGACAGCACTCCCAAGCAGCTGAATATTATGAGGAAGCGCTAGAAATTGATTCAAATTATAAAAAAGCAGAAGTAAATCTGGAAAGAGTTGAAAGCAAAATATCTGAGGAGGAATAAAATGCTTAAAAAATTCTCTGTCGACGAAGTGTATATGGGGAGACTGCAAAAAGATGATGACCTCCTAAAAGAGCTAACCAATATCATCAAAGAAAAAGAGATTAAAACTGGAATTATAAAGGTAATAGGTGCAGTACAAAAAGCTAAAATAGGTTTTTATAATCAGGATACTAATCAATATGAATACAAAAAGTTTGATAGAGAAATGGAAGTTGTAAGTTGTATAGGGAATATTTCTTTAATGGATGGTGAACCCTTTATTCATGCTCATATAGTTTTAGCAGATCAAGATGGGAGTTGTTATGGAGGTCATTTGGCGGAAGGTACTAAAGTTTTTGCCAGTGAATTTTATATTCAACCTCTTAAAGGGAATAAACTTGAAAGAAAACATGATAAGGCTACACAGTTAACTCTCTGGTAATTAGAAAGGAGCAAATAATATGAATAATAAAATATATGTATTAGATACAAATGTTTTGCTCGATGATCCCAGTGCTATTTATGATTATGAAACCCATGAGGTTATGATACCTCTAGCAGTTTTAGAAGAACTTGATAATCAAAAAAACAAAACATCTGATATCGGATATAATGCCAGAGAAACCTCCCGAATTTTAGATGACTTAAGAACAAAGGGTAAATTAAATGAAGGAATAAAATTAGAAAATGGTAGTACATTAAAAATTGTAATTGATAAAGAAGAACTTGAGCTACCACCTCATTTAAGTGCGACCAAATATGATAATAGAATACTTTCGACTGCAATTGATCTACAAAAATCTAATTCCGAAAAAGAAGTAGTTATGGTTTCTAATGATATAAATTTGAGGTTGATTGCAAATGCCTTTGATATAAAAGCAGAAGATCATAAAGGTAATGGTATAGATGGTGAAAAATTATATGATGGTTATGTTGAGATAAATACTACAAGTAATATAATTGACAAATTTTACAAGGATAAGGAACTTAATCCTAAAGAATTAGATGAAGATTTAGATGAATTTTATCCTCACCAAATGGTTCAATTATCAACTACTGATGACAAAAATAAGAGTGCTTTAGGACGTTTTGATGGTAAAAAAATTGTGCCCTTGATATTTGATAAAAGTACTCCAATGGGTATTAAACCTCTAAATAGAGAACAAAAATTTGCCTTGGAACTATTATTAAATGATGATATCAAAGTGGTTACAGTTTCTGGAAAAGCAGGTACAGGGAAAACTTTACTTGCTTTAGCTGCTGGGTTACAAAAAGTTACAAATGAGAAAATTTTTGAAAGGGTACTTATAGCAAGACCTGTTGTTCCAATGGGTAAAGATATGGGATATTTACCGGGATCAGTGGAAGAAAAATTAGAACCCTGGATGCAGCCTATTCTGGATAACTTAAATTTGATAATTCATAGTAATGAAGGCTCTTATCTTTCCATTGATCAATTGATTGAAAATAATTTTATTCAGATTGAGGCACTGACATATATTAGAGGTAGATCAATTCCTAATCAATATATTATTATAGATGAAGCGCAAAACCTATCAAAACATGAAGTTAAAACTATTTTGACTAGGGTGGGAAAGGATTCTAAAATAATTTTAACAGGGGATCCATTTCAGATAGATAATCCCTATTTAGATAAAGTAAATAATGGCTTATCTCAAGTAGCAAATCATTTTTATGAGGAGCAATTAGCAGGACATATTATGTTATTAAAAGGTGAAAGATCTGAAATAGCGCAAATATCCAGTGATTTACTTTAAAATTTACCTTTAACTTGATAAAATCAGTCATATTCCTTGACAGCTTAAATATATTATTATATACTAATTTAAAATTAAATATAAGAAATTACCTCATCTTTGAACGGATGAGGTAGAGGCGCAAAACTAAAGAGTAACTCTTTTTTAAAAAACCTAACAAGAAAAGAGTGAAAGGAAGTTTTGCCGAAGTCTTTAATTTTTATGGTTTTAAAGATTAAGGATTGGGTCTGTGTATAACATATGCAGGACTGTCATTGAAGTATAACCCGTATTTCAATGTTGAGCTATCTCATCAAATGGGAAAGAGGAGGTGGTTTCTACTGGTGCTAACTGAATTTACACCCAGCGGAAATCCCGCTGGGTTTTGTTATTTTTATAGTAAAAAAGTATAAATTATTCAATAAAAAATATAAAATAATATGGAGGTTTTATAGATATGGATAACTATGGATTAATTTCACTTCTTCCACCACTATTAGCTATTATTTTAGCTTGGTGGAGTAAAGAAGTAATCATTTCATTATTTTTAGGAGTATTTTCTGGAGCATTAATATTATCTAACTATAATCCAATAGCTGGTTTTGTAAGTACTTTAGATAATTATATGCTGGGTTCTTTGGCTGATTCTTGGAATGCCGGTATTATTATATTTTTATTATCAATGGGTGGTATGATTGGTATTATAAATAAAGCTGGTGGTGTAGTTGCCATTGGAGAATATGTTGCCAAAAAGGCTAAAACAATTAAAAATACATTACTAGTTACTTGGTCAATGGGTGTATTAATTTTCTTTGATGACTATGCAAATACATTAATTGTAGGAAATACTATGAGACCAATTACTGATAAAATGAAAGTATCAAGAGAAAAACTATCTTTTGTTGTAGACCTTACCGCAGCAGCGGTTTCAAGTATAGTACCTATTTCAACGTGGATTGCATTTGAAGTAGGAGTTATTAAAGATGGTTTTCAAAACTTGGGTATAGAACAAAGTGCTTATTCAACTTTTGTTCAATCAATACCTTATAGATTTTATTCAATATTAGCTCTTATTTTTGCATTGATTATAATTTATACAATGAAAGACTTTGGTCCAATGTATACAGCTGAACATAGAGCCAGAACTACTGGTGAAACTCTTAGACCGGGTTCAACACCTATGGTTTCAAAAGAGTTAGAAGAAGTTGAAAAACCAGAAGGCACTTCTTTTAATATATTTGATGCATTTTTCCCAATTCTTGTTGTAATTGCTGTTACCATATTTGGTTTATGGTACAATGGGGGTGGAGCTGCCTCTGATGTGAGTATCCAGACTGCTTTTGGTGATGCTGATGCTAGTGTCGTTTTATTATGGGCATCTTTTGCAGGTGGTTTTACAGCTGGAATATTAGCACTCGTTAAGGGAATTTTAAATATTTCTAAAGTCGTAGAAAGCTGGATAGATGGTGCCAAATCGATGTTTATTGCTACCATGATTTTAATCTTAGCTTGGTCAATAGGTGGGATTACAGATGATTTAGGTACTGCAGATTACTTGGTAGGTATCTTAGAAGGTAATTTACCTGGATTTTTAATCCCCGTCCTATTATTTGTAATATCTGCCTTTATTGCCTTTACAATTGGTAGTTCATGGGGTACAGTTGCGATTGTAATGCCTTTAGCAATTCCATTGGCATATAATATTGCATCACCTATGCTGCCAGCAATTGGAGCTGTATTAACAGCAGCAGTAATGGGAGACCACTGTTCACCAATTTCAGACACTACTATAATGTCCTCAACTGCCTCGGCAGTTGACCATATGGACCATGTGACTACACAACTACCATATGCTTTAACAGTAGGTGCAGTTGCAGCATTATTTGGTTTCTTACCGGCTGGATTTGGAGTATCTCCGATAATTACATTACCTATTGGGGTAATAATACTTTACTTAATTGTGCAAGTATTTGGTAAAAGTGTAAAGGAAGAAAAACTTGAAGACGTCAATATGGATCATTAAGATTATCAATATAAATAAAATATTTAAGATAAAAGTGCAGTTTAGACTGCACTTTTATCTATATATAGCAGGGATAACCTCTTTAATATAGAAATTAATAATATAACAGATAAATAAGGTGGGCAAATAATGAATAAAAAATTGACTGTAATAATAATATTGTTATTATGTTTTTTTGTTGGTTTTTCAATTCCCTATATATATGAAAATTATGGTCCTTTTGTAGGAGATTATGTAAATGGAGACGATACTACACAGGATAATAGAAATGCTGAAGAAGATAATGTTAACACAGAAAAGAAAAACGAAGAAAAACAACCAGCAGCGGATTATAATGTTCTCATAAATGAAGCTGAAAACAATTTTTATGCTGGTAATTATAAAAATAGTTTGGATAAATATATTGAATTATATGAAAAAGGCTATAATAAATTAGAAGTTAGTAAAAATATAATTATAATTAGCGATTATGTAAATTTTAAAGAGGAAAGAATAAATAATATATTAAGTAAGACATATGATGAATATGATAAATCGTCTGAATATAACTATTATTATGGTAAATATCTATATGAAAATGGTAATAAAGAAAAAGCTCAAAATATATTTAATAATCTATTAGAAATATTAAAAGAATCTGAAAAAGATTTATCGGTAAGAAAACTTGCCTTAGTACATTATTATTTAGGAAATATAGCCTTAGAACAGGGAGAACAAGAAGCAGCTTTAAATTATTATAATAATGGTATAGATTATAATAAACAGATTATCCTTAATTATCTTGGAGCAGCAGAGATTCATAAAAATAATAATGAATATGAAAAGGCAATTGATATGTATGAAAGAGCTCTTGGTCAAGACCATAGCATGAGTGAATTGTATTATGATTTAGCTGTACTTTATGATAAAAAGAATGCACCTTTAAAAGCTTATGACTACTGGGAAAGAAGTTTAAATAGTGGAATTAGTGTTGATATAGCCCGTAAACGGATTAACGAAATTGAGAATAATTATCCACAGTATTTTGAAGAAAAACCAGCCCGAAAAGAAAAAATGGAGATTGATTGGTTTGATATTGTAGAAATAGAGCCCAATAAAAAATATGATGAGATCAAAGTTGGCTTACAGGAAAACTTAGACCGGATAAGATTTCAATCAAAATACAATTTTTATATAAAACAAAACAACAACATTTTATTTGAGGGAGAGAAAAATACACAGTATCAAATTAGCTATAACAATCATACTTTTTATGTATTAAAAAACGGGAAAATATTAGAAATTATGTCTACTAATCAAAAGATTAATATAACCACAGAAAATAATAATAACCTGTTTGCAATATATGATATAAAGTTCGCTCAAAACTATTTCTGGGGAGGTAAAGAAAATAGACAGTACCGGGGAGATATTTACTTAAATCCGGTGACAAATAATAGGTTTGATTTACTAAACTATATAGACCTCACATCATATATGTTATCAGTAGTTCCGTCTGAAATGCCTGCCTCATGGCCAGCTGAAGCGTTAAAAGCTCAAAGTGTTGTTGCCCGGACGTATATTTTGAATAACCTTAATAGGCATAGTGATGAAGCTTATGACTTATGTGCGAGTGTTCACTGTATAGTTTACTCAGGAGCAAGTAATGAAAATAAAAATACAACTGAAGCTATAATTGCAACTAAAAATGAAGTTATTACCCATAATGATAGAATTATAGATGCTGTATTTAGTAGTAATAGCGGTGGTTATACAGAAGCAAGTGAAAATGTATGGATAAATAGTTTACCTTATTTAAAAGCTGTAAATACTTCCAATCAAAACAATTACGAGTTTCCACTTGCGCCCTATCAAATAGAAGAATGGTTTATAGAAATACCCGAATCCTATTCAAATAATAAATATACTACTCAAAGTAGTTATAGATGGGTTAAAAATATTGATTTAGAAAAATTAAAACAAAGACATAATCTAGAAGGATTAAATAAAGTTTATGTATCGAACCGGACTACTACTGGGACAGTTAAAGAAATTGTGATTGAAGGACAAAATGACTCCATTACTGTGAGCAATTCTTCTATAAGAAGAGCACTAACTGGTCTTAAAAGTAACAAATTTATTCTTAAAAACATTTATTATAAAAATGAGTTAGAGAGTTTAATTATATTTGGAGCTGGATGGGGCCATTCAGTAGGAATGGATCAGTCTGCAGCAGCGGGTATGGCAGTAGATGGTAAAGATTATAAAACTATTATAAATAAATTTTATCTTGATACTGAAATCACAAAACTTAAATAATAACTTGAAAAAATGAAATAAATTGTATATAATTAATAGAGAATTGAATAAAAATTGTCTTCAGGGTATGGTGAAATTCCTGACCGGTGGTTATAGTCCACGAGCAAGCGCTGATCTGGTGTGATTCCAGTACCGACGGTATGATTAATTTGATAGTCCGGATGAAAGAAGATTATATATTAACTATAAAAATGCCCTGTTTGTATACAGGGCATTTTTTATTGATCAAATATTTCATGGAAGTGCTAATTTAAATAGCAACAGGGAGGAATAATAGATATGGATATTAAAAAGATTGCAAACATAGGAGTTTTAATTGGTTTAGCCCTTATATTAATGTTGACTATAAGGTTTCCACTTTTTTTACCATTTTTAATTTATGAACCAGGTGATATCCCAATTTTGATTATTGCTTTTCTTTATGGTCCTATGCCTGCATTAAGCGCTACTTTTATCTTATCAATTTTAATGGCCGCTTTGACCGGTTTAGGTGGACCTTTTGGAGCATTTATGCATTTTCTTGCAACGGGTGTATTGGTAGGATTTGCAGGCTATTTTTACAAAAAATATCATTCTAAAAAAGGTGCTATTATTGGTTTAGCAATAGGTTCTTTAGCTATGACAGGGGTAATGGGTGTAGCCAATGTATTATTAAACCCAATTTTTTACGGTATACCATATGAACGCACCATTAATATGTTGTTACCTGGTATTATACCCTTTAATATAACAAAAGCTATTATAAACTCCATATTAACTGTATTAGTATATAAAAAGATAGCTGAATTTTTAAGACGAAAGGGCTTATTAACATCATTAGATGGTAAAGAAAGTAATCAATATGCCTATATAGATGAAAACAAATAATAATAATTTATTTTTATTAATATCCATTATTTTAAAATATAAAGAAGTTTAATTTTTTTACCAATATTAATTTAATATATTACTAAAGTAAGGTTGATTTGGTAGTCTTTCTACCTCCTAAATATTTGACATTTGTTTGTTACTGATATACAATTTATACAAGTGTATTGGAGGTAATATAATTGGATGTAACTATACTCGGTTCGGGAACTTCACATGGAGTTCCTATTATTGGTTGTAATTGTGAAACTTGTACATCAGATAATCCTAAGAATAATAGGTTTAGATCTTCAATATATATAAAAACAGATGTTAAGAATATATTGATTGATACTTCTCCAGATTTAAGATTACAGCTTTTAAATAATGAAATAACTGATATTGATATCGTGTTATTTACACATCCCCATGCTGATCATATAATGGGGTTTGATGATTTAAGGGCTATTAATCGAATAAATAAAAGTGATATTCCTTGTTATGGAAATAAATATACATTAGACGCGATCAAGAAAAAATTTGAATATATATTTAAAGACCGACATTATAGATATTCTGTTCCAAGTGTGGAATTAAATCAAATAACGGGAGATCTTACATTTAATGATTTAAAGGTTACTCCTTTACCTGTGAAACACAATCATGATAATGTATTAGGGTATAAGATTGGTAAATTAGCCTATATTACAGATTGTAGTTATATTCCGGAAGATACTATGGAACAATTAAAGGAAGTTGATTTGTTAATATTAGATGCACTTAGGTATAAAAGTCATCCGAAACATTTTAACATTAATGAAGCAGTGGATGTCATTCAGAGTCTTGATATAAAAAGAGCATACTTAACACATATTTCTCATGAAATCGAACATGAGAAAGTAAATGCTGAGCTGCCAGAAGGTATACAGTTAGCTTTTGATGGTTTACAGCTCAAAGTTTAAAGGAATGAGAAATTAATGAATATAGTTTTAGTAGAACCGGAGATTCCACAAAATACAGGTAATATTGCTCGTACTTGTGCAGCTACAGATAGCAGTTTACATTTGGTAAGACCGCTGGGATTTTCTACTAAGGATAAATACCTAAAAAGAGCTGGTTTAGATTATTGGCACTTATTAGATATTCATTATTATGATGATTTTGAGTTCTTTTTAGAAAAGAAAAAAGATGAGCGTATGTTTTTTGTCTCAACTAAGTCGCCTAATCAATATGATCAAGTGGAGTATAAAAAAGGTGATTATTTAGTTTTTGGTAAGGAAACAGCAGGATTACCAGAAACGTTATTAAAAAATAGATTAGATTATACAATTAGAATTCCTATGATTAAAGAAGCACGTTCTTTGAATTTATCAAATGCAGTTTCAATTGTATTATATGAAGCATATCGGCAGACTGATTTTCCTAATTTTAATCATGAAGCCAAATTTAGTAATATTTAAATAAATTAAACAAAGAGCAGGAATATTTTAACATAGCTAGAAATATATTTACAGAAGAGGATTTTCTAAACTAGGAGGACAGAGGAGATGAATTTTAAGAAGAGGAACTATTTAAAGTTAAGTATTACAATATCTATCACGATACTTTTATTAATAGGTTTTTCAATAAGTACATATGCTATTAGTTTAGAAGTCGATGACCGCGGTGAAGATGTTAAGGAAGTTCAAACATTATTAAAGAAAGTTGGTTATGACATCAGTACTGATGGTATTTTTGGCTATAGAACTAAAGAAGTTGTAAAGGATTTCCAAGTAAATAATAATCTTAAAGTTGATGGCATAGTCGGTGATAATACATATGATAGTTTAAAAAAGATGGCCGAAGATATTAAATATGTAGTAAATAAAGGCGATACACTTTATGGAATTGCTAATAGATTTGACACCACTGTACAGGATATTAAAGAGAGTAATAATATAACTGGAGATATAATTAGACCGGGAGATACTTTGTTTATTTCGAATAATGGTCGAGGCGGTGGAGATGAAGATAGACTTTATTCAAATATAATTCATGAAGTTCAGCGTGGAGATGCTTTATTATCAATTGCAAAAAAATATGGTGTTGATGTTCAAACTATCAAAAATGCAAATAATTTAAATTCTAATAAAATAATTATCGGTCAAAACTTAGTAATACCTTTTCAAGAAAGAGATAGCAAAAGCAAATTTTCATTAAGAGAAGGTGTATTTATTTGGCCTTTACAGGGTAGTATATCTTCCTATTATGGTTGGAGAACTGATCCTGTTAATGGAAGAAATGATTTCCACCAAGGTTTAGATATTTCAGTTCCATTAGGTACTGAAATAAGAGCTGCATCAAGTGGAAAAGTTACAAAAAGTGGCTGGATAAGTGGTTTTGGAAAGACAATTGTTATTGATCATGGAGAAGGAATTGAAACCCTTTATGCACATAATTCCTCACTATTAGTGAGTGTAGGTCAAAAAGTTAGCACAGGTCAAATTATTGCAAGAGCAGGTAGTACTGGGAAAAGTACGGGCTCTCATTTACATTTTGGGGTTTTAGATAATGATGATCCTGTAGACCCTATGCAGTATTTACCTTAAATTTAAAGTATATATTATGAATATTTCCTCATATCATTTGATATGAGGTTTTTTATTGTCTTATGAATTTCTGATTATAATTTTTATTCAATAAATTGATAATAAAGATAAAAGATGTTAATATAATTTTAACGTATTACATCCAGGGAGGTTATTTTAATGGAAAAGATTGATGCAAGAGGGTTAGATTGTCCAAAACCTGTAATAAAAACAAAAAAAGTGTTAGAAGAACATGGTGAAGCTGAAGTACTAGTAGATAATGAAGTTGCAGCTGAAAATGTAAAAAAATTAGGGATTAAAATGGGTGCTAAAGTTACAAAAGTAAAGGAAAGTGAAGAAAATTATAAATTAGTAATAACTGATTTTAAAAAGGCTGAAAAAAAGAGAGGTCAAACTGGAAAAGAAAAGGTTATTTTTATAAAATCTAATCTCCTAGGTGAAGGTGAAGAAGAATTAGGTGAAATTTTAATACGTGGATTTATTAATACTTTAAAAGATATTGATCCTTTACCGAATAAGATTATCTTTATGAATTCAGGAGTAAAACTTCCTTGTGAAAATGAAGAAGTTATTAATTCTTTAAAAGAATTAGAAAAAAATGATGTGGAAGTTTTAACTTGTGGTACTTGTCTTGATTACTACAACTTAGAAGAAAAATTAAAAGTTGGTAATATTAGTAATATGTATGAAATAGTAGATAGTTTAAATAAAGGAGAAGTACTAGCAATATAATCTTTAAAATAAGATAGATTATTAAGGTGGTGAAAAGATGACTGATCAAATTAGATTAACCCAATATAGTAAAACATCTGGTTGAGCGGCTAAATTGGGCCCCAATGCCCTGGCGCAAGTTTTGCGTCAAGTTAGTTTTGAAAACTCAGACCAGAATTTATTAATTGGTATTGAAACCGGGGACGATGCAACCGTATATAAAATGAATGATGAAACTGCTTTAATTCAATCGGTGGACTTTTTTACTCCAGTAGTTGATGACCCTTATATTTATGGTCAAATTGCGGCTGCGAATGCATTAAGTGATATATATGCAATGGGGGGCAAACCAATTTTAGCTATGAACATTGTCGGATTCCCGGAATGTTTAGATCAAAGTTTATTAGTCAAAATACTCCAAGGAGGAGCTGATAAAGTTAAAGAAGCAGATGCCTCAATGGCAGGCGGCCATACAGTAAAGGATGATGAACCTAAATATGGTTTATCTGTGACTGGATTAGCTCATCCAAATGAACTTATGAAAAATTCTAATGCAAAACCCGGAGATAAATTGATTCTAACTAAACCTTTAGGTACTGGAGTAATGATCTCTGCTATTAAAGGTGGACTTGAAAAAGGTGGTTCAGAAAATCCAGCAGTTAAATCAATGTTAGAATTAAATGATAAACCAGTAGATATATTAAAGAAATACAAAATAAATGCATGTACTGATATTACCGGGTTTGGTCTAATGGGACACTTAACCGAAATGGTAAAAGGCAGTAATGTAAATATTAAATTAAACACTTCTGAGATTCCTATCTTTGATGGTGTTATAGATTATGCCCAAATGGGATTATTGCCTGAAGGTGGTTATGCCAATAAGGAAAATTATAAAAATATGGTTATGGGAAAATTAAATGTTGATCCTGATAGAGAAGACCTTATCTATGATCCCCAGACCTCAGGTGGTCTATTATTTTCTGTTCCAGGTAAAATCGCTGATAAGGTGATAAGTGAATTACATAATAATGGGGTTAATAAGTCAGCAATTATTGGTGCAGTAAAACAAGGTGAACAAGGAATAATATTAAGTTAGGGTGATAAAAATGTCATACTATATGCTAACATTTCAATCTACACATCATTATATGAGAGCGGAGAAATTATTTGATGATCTGGATTACGAATTTGAACTTGCAAATATTCCGCCCGAGATTAGTGCTGATTGTGGTTTGGGACTTAAATTTGATTCCTGTGTAGATGATGATAAAGTCTATACAATAATTAAGAGAAGTGGAATAGAAATTGACGGTCTTTACTGTGTTGAAAAAAATGAGCAAGGTAAAGATTTAGAAAAATTAAAATAATTATTGTCGATCTATATTGACAATTAGGGTACTGTCTTATATAATACTAATAGACTTTGTGAAAAAAATATTATATAGATGGTTGAAGAAGATGGGAGAGCGCTTTATAAGCCGCCGAAGGGGTAAATTTCCTGATGCCATAGTAGGGAAATGAAACTTTCAGGTAAAAGGACCGTCTTCTGACAGAACTCTGGAAAGTTTATTATTAAACACCGAAGGAGCAGTCTACTTCGTGTAGATAATCTCTCAGGTTTAAAGACAGAGTAGTAATGGTCTATCATTACTATTCTGTCTTTTTTTAGTTTATAAAAAGGAGATAATTATGAAAAATTATATTATGATTACTAATAATCCAAAAGTTATTCAAAACTATAGAGAAGAAGAGATTTCCGTAGTATCCTTGGATAAAATAGAAAAAATTTTTACTACATCACGTGATTTAATTCATAAAGGATATATATTAGTTACTCATCCTTTAGCAGGTAGTATTAAACCTTATCAGAATCCTTACAGAACTATCATTTTAAAAGAAGGCGAAGAACTTGATTATGATTCTTTAAAAAATTTTGAAAATTCTTTTAAAAAATATAAACAATTTGAGCAAAATAAAGTTAAAATAAATAATTTGTCACAGAAAATTTTAGATGATTATCAAGTTATTGATCTTTCTTTGATCGAAAGTGCTATACAGTCAATCAAGAAAAATACTTAAATTTATTATTTTAAATAAGGGGGTGATCATACAAATGCTTGAACTTAATAAAGATAATTTTGAATCTGAGGTTCTTGATTCAGAAGGAATTGTGGTTGTAGATTATTGGAGTGATAATTGTGACCTTTGTTTAGATTTAATGCCTGATATTGAAAAATTAGCAGAAGAATATGGTGATAAGATAAAGTTTGCTAAATTAAATATTAAAGGTAATCGAAGATTAGCTATTGGCCAGAAGGTATTGGGCTTACCCTCGATAGTATTTTATGAAGATGGCGAGAAACAAGAACATCTTAGTGGTGATGAATTGGAGCCTGAAGATATAGAAGAAGTACTTGATAAATATTATAAACAGGCTTAAGAAAGGAGGGAAGTTGTGAAATTAGAATTAGGTAAAGTACAAATTAATGATATCAATTTTGGGGATTCTACAGAAATTAATAATAATGTGTTAAGCATTAACAAAGAAGAACTATTTAAAAATATTAATGGGAACGATGAAATTGAATCAATTGATATTCAATTAGTTAAACCTGGCGATAGTGTTCGTATTATACCAGTTAAGGATGTAATCGAACCTAGAATTAAGGTCGAAGGATCCGGTGGAGTTTTCCCCGGTGTTTTATCAAGTGAAGAAATTGTAGGTTCTGGTAGAACATTAGCATTAAAAGGGTGTGCAGTGGTAACTACTGGAAATATTGTTGGATTCCAGGAAGGTATTATTGATATGAAAGGACCTGGAGCAGAATATACTCCATTTTCTAAATTCAATAATATTGTAATTAACTGTGAAGTAAAAGATGATGTTCCTCAACATGAACATGAAGAGATTGTAAGAATGGTCGGCTTAAAGGCTTCAACATATTTAGCTAAAGCAGCAAAAGAAGTAGAACCAGATACAATAGATGTCTATGAAAACAAACCATTTTATGAAGCAGCGAATCAGTATCCTGATTTACCCAAAGTAGGTTATGTTTATATGCTACAAAGTCAGGGTTTACTGCATGATACTTATGTATATGGTGTTGATGCAAAAGAAATCTTACCAACCACTATTTCACCAACCGAGATTATGGATGGTGCTATTATAAGTGGAAACTGTGTTTCTGCTTGTGATAAAAATGCTACATATGTTCATCAAAACAATCCCATAATTGAAGATCTTTATGAAAGGCATGGGAAAGACTTTAATTTCATCGGTATTATAATAACTAATGAAAATGTAACACTGGCTGATAAAGAAAGATCCTCAAGTTATACTGCTAAATTAGCAGAACAAATGGGTCTAGATGCAGCCATAGTTTCTGAAGAAGGTTTTGGTAATCCTGATGCAGACCTTATCATGAATTGCACAAAATTAGAAGATAAGGGAATAAAAACTGTACTTATCACTGATGAATATGCAGGAAGAGATGGTAGTTCACAGTCTTTAGCAGATGCAGATCCAAAAGCGGATGCAGTTGTAACAGCTGGAAATGCTAATGAAGTGATTACATTACCAAAACTTGATAAAGTAATCGGTTATAAAAAGACAGCAAATGTTATTGCCGGAGGCTTTGATGGTAATATTGAAGAAGATGGCAGTATTACTGTTGAAATTCAGGCAATTACAGGTTCCACAAACGAATTAGGATTTAATAAGTTAACTGCAAGAGGTTATTAAATAATTAACGGAGGTGCTAAAGAATGTTAGAAAATAAAAAAGTTGCTATACTGGGAGATAGAGACGGAGTTCCCGGACCAGCTATAGAAGAATGTATAGAAACAACTGGCGCAGAAGTTGTTTTTACAACCACTGAATGTTTCGTCTGAACAAGCGCAGGCGCCATGGACTTGGAAAATCAGCAACGTGTTAAAGATTTAGCTGAAAAACACGGGAAGGACAACCTTGTTATTATTTTAGGTGGAGCAGAAGCAGAAGCTTCCGGCTTAGCCTGTGAAACAGTAACAAATGGTGATCCTACATTTGCAGGTCCATTGGCAGGAGTCCAGTTAGGACTCGCGTGCTACCATATTTTAGAACCTGAAATTAAAGATGAAATTGATGCCGAGGTCTATGATGAACAGGTATCAATGATGGAAATGGTTTTAGATGTTGACGATATTATTGACGAGACTAAAAAATATAGGGAAATGTATTCTGAATATACCGAATAATTGTTCCCAATGAAAGGGGGCGTATGTTAAATGGCAAAATATAAAATTGTCCACTATTTAAACCAATTCTTTGGACAAATTGGTGGCGAAGAAGAAGCAAATATTGCACCGAAAGTAGAAGACGGCTCAATAGGGCCCGGCAATGCTTTTAATAACGCTTTAGGAGATAAAGCAGAAATAGTTAAAACTATAATCTGTGGTGATAGTTATTTCAATGAAAACAAAGATGAAGTCCAAGCTGCAATAAAAGAGAAGCTAAATGAAATAAATCCTGATATGGTCATTGCAGGGCCAGCTTTTAATGCTGGGCGTTATGGAATGGCTTGCGGTGGTGTTGCAGAAGTTGCTTATGAATTAGGTATAACTGTAGTGTCAGGGATTTATCCTGAAAACCCTGGCTATGATATGTATAAACAATATGCCTATTTTGTAGAAACAAGTGATTCTGCTGCCGGTATGAGGAGTGCCTTACCAAATATGGCAGATTTAGTAAAAACATATATTGAAAAAGAGGGTGAGTTAGGTTTACCTGAAGAAGAAGGATATTTACCTCGTGGAATTCGCAAAAATATTTTTGCAGATCAAAGAGGTTCAAAAAGAGCTGTAGAAATGTTAGTTGCTAAACTAAAGGATAAAGATTTTAAATCAGAATATCCAATGCCTAACTTTGACAGAGTAGATCCAGTTGATCCTTTAGAAAATGTTAAAGATGCCAAAATAGCCTTAGTTACTTCCGGAGGTATTGTACCAAAAGGTAACCCCGATCATATAGAATCTTCAAGTGCATCAAAATATGGGAAATATAGTATAGATGAGATCTATGAAATGACACCTGAAACTCATGAAACAGCTCATGGTGGATATGATCCAGTATACGCTAACGAAGATCCTAACTGTGTTTTACCAGTTGATGTATTAAGAGATATGGAAAACGATGGTAAAATCGGTAAACTGCATGATTATTATTACTCAACAGTAGGTAATGGTACATCTGTGGCAAATGCAAAAGCATATGCACAAGAAATTGCGCAAGAATTACAGGAGGATGGAGTTCAGGCTGTCATACTCACTTCTACTTGAGGTACTTGCACACGTTGCGGAGCAACGATGGTAAAAGAGATTGAAAGAGCAGGTATTCCAGTAGTTCACATTGCGACAGTAATACCAATTTCCAAAACTGTTGGAGCAAATAGGATAATTCCAGCAGTAGCTATACCGCATCCCTTAGGAGATCCTAAACTTGCGAAGGCTAAACAGAAGGAAATTAGAAAGGTTTTAGTTGAGAAGGCATTAGACGCACTTCAAACTCCGATTGATACACAAACAGTATTTGAATAAAATAAAATAAATTTAGAAGATTTGAAAGGACTGCAGTTAATTTTTGCAGTCCTTTTTTTCTATTTAAGTATATTTAATAATTATTGAGATTAATAAAATATTATATAATTTAATGAAAAAATTAAAATTTAGGCAGGAATTAAGTAATTTATATAGTATGTATTATAATAACGAAACATCGTTCCACTATTATAAACAATAAACCGGGAGGTTGGATTTATGAGTACTGAGAACGAAAATTATATCCATTCTATTCAAAGAGCTGTGAATATTTTAGATTTGTTCGATAATCAGGTTAAATATTTGGGAGTATCTGAGATTGCTAGAGATTTAGAACTTAATAAAAGTACTGTTTATAGATTAGTTAATACACTTAAAAAAGAAGAATTATTAATACAAGAGGAAGACAGTAAAAAATATAGGTTAGGGTATAAAATATTGGACATTGCCAATAGAATGAGAAATCAAGTAACCCATAAAGATGCAGCATTAGAAGAAATGAAGAAATTGCGAGATCTGACTGGAGAAGCTGTTTTACTTTCGGTTTATACCAATATTGGTGGTGTCTGCATCGAAAAGATTGATACGAAAAATGCAATTAAAGTAACATCTAAACCTGGTCATACAACTCCCCTACATTGTGGAGCAACCGGTAAAATTCTTTTAGCTTATGCAGAACAAGATGAAATCAATAGAGTACTAAAAAAAGAATTAGAAAGCTATACAGCCAATTCAACTACAGATCAAGAAAAGATAAGAGAAGAACTTAAAGAAATTCGAAACCAGGGTTATGTAATCAGTTGGGGAGAAGTTGATAAAGGGGCAATAGGTATAGGTGCTCCAATTTTAGATGAAGAAGGAAACCTATTATATGGTTTGAGTTTAGTAGGACCTGAAGACAGAATTAAATCTAATGGTTTAGAGAAAACTATTGATCTTATTGTAAATTCTGCGGATGAAATATCAAGAAAGATCAATATGTTAGAGTTTGCTTAATTTTTTCTAAGTATTTAGTGGAGGTGATAGGTTCAAAGTGAGACTTATTGTAGAGAGTATTGAGTAGAAAGTAGTATATAATTAGCATTAATATTATTTTAATAAAACACAAAAAGGAGGAATTGAGTAGTGAGAAGAAGTGAAGAGATTATTTCATTAGAAGATAAGTATGGTGCAAACAATTATAATCCATTACCAATCGTTATTTCCAAAGCAGAAGGAATTTGGGTTGAAGACCCAGAGGGTAATCGATATATTGATATGTTAAGTAGTTATTCAGCAGTTAGTCATGGACATAGTCATCCTGAAATTATTAAAACCTTAAAAGAACAATCTGAAAAGTTAGCCCTAACATCCAGGGCATTTTATAATAATCGATTAGGTACATTTTATGAAAAATTGGCTGATGTTACAGGTAAGGATATGTTTTTACCAATGAATACAGGTACAGAAGCAGTTGAAACTGCTTTAAAAATGGCAAGACGTTGGGGATATTATAAAAAAGGCATCCCGGAAAACAAAGCAGAGATTATTACCTGTTCTAATAATTTTCACGGTAGGGCAATATCAATCATAACTTTTAGTACTTCTGAAACATCACGTGATGGTTATGGTCCCTATGTACCTGGTTTTAAAGTTATTGAATATGGCAGCGTAGAAAAACTTAAAGACGCAATTAATCCAAATACTGCGGCCTTTTTAGTAGAACCAATTCAGGGAGAAGGCGGTATTATAATACCTCCTGAAGGATATTTGCAAGAAGCATATGAGGTTTGTCAAGAAAATAATGTATTATTCATGGCAGATGAAGTTCAAACCGGTTTCGGTCGGACTGGAGAAATGTTTGGTTGTGATTGGGAAAATGTAACTCCTGACGTTTATATACTTGGTAAAGCATTAGGTGGAGGAGTATTTCCTGTTTCTGCAGTAGGAGCAGATAAAGAAATTATGGAAGTATTTGATCCGGGTTCACATGGTTCTACATTTGGTGGTAATCCATTAGGTTCTGCAGTTGCTAAAAGGGCGATAGAATTACTTGAAGAAGAAGATATGGTCGAGAATTCCAGAAAAATGGGTGAATATTTACTTAAAAAACTAAAAGAGATTGACAACTCAGTGATTAAAGAAATTAGAGGTAGAGGGTTATTTATTGGAATTGAGTTGGAAGAAAAAGCCCGTCCATACTGTAAAAAATTAAAGAAAAATGGAGTATTAGTTAAAGAAACCCATGGTAATATAATTAGAACTTTACCACCATTGATTATAAATAAAGAAGAGATTGATGAAGCTGTAAGAAGAATAAAGAAGGTATTTTAATTAATTAACTAAAATTAAAGATGTATATTATTATTATAAGGCCTGTTAATTCAGGCCTTTTTTAAGTTGTATAATAATCTATTCATCATATACTTTGACAAAAATAAACCTGAGTGGTATACTTTATTTAAATATACCCAATGGGGGTATATTTAAATAAAGTTGAAATACTTAGGAGGAAAATTATGTTTAAATATATAAGTGTATTATTTATCCTATTTTTAATATTTGGTTTTGCAGGTAATAGTGTATTAGCCCAACCTGGAATGGGATCAATAGGGAACGGACATATGATGGAATCTGTAAATAGTGAATATGAATTTTTAATTAAAATGATTCCACACCATGAAGAAGCAGTTTATACTGCAAAAATATTAAAAGAAAAAACTAATCGTAAAACAATGAAAGAATTTGCTGAAAGAATTATAGAAAATCAAAGTAGAGAGATAGAACAAATGAGGAGTTGGATCGATAAATGGTATGTAGATTGGGATAACGATTATGAATATCAGGCAATGATGTGGGATGATGAAAATATAAAAGGTGCAAAACTAGATCAAGTATTTTTACAAGATATGATTTTTCCTCATATGTCAGCTGTTATGATGTCTCAACAGTTAATAGTGAAAGGATTAGCACAGCACGAAGAAATATATGAACTAGCCTTAAGTATAAGAACCAATCAAAGAAATGAGATTTTTCAAATGAGAGAATGGCTTGGAACCTGGTATTAACTTAAATAATTGAAGATCATTCATCTATTATTCATATTATTTTCATATTTATATATTATTTTTTAATTAATCTAGTAAAACATATGAAAAACCAAAAAGAAATTAATATATTTAGGTAGTTAATATGATGGGGGGAGGAGGATTTTTGTTGTTCATTTTATTGATAGTATTAATTATAGTTTTCTTTTTGTTTAATAACAATAGTAAAAATAACTATTCAAGAGAAAATTTTAGTTATGTTAATAATTATAGTGAGAATAAGAAAGCAGAAGAGATGGCAAGACAAAGATATGCTAAAGGAGAAATAACCAAAACAGAACTAAATGAAATTTTAGATACATTGAAAAATAGAAGATAAAGAGAATTTAATTTTGTCATATTTTACAATATTCAATATGAAAATAGCATAACCTAAAATATATAAATTTAGTATTAGAAGTTATTAAATGAATTTTTTCATTTAATTTTAAGCAAGTTCACCTAATTTTTTAGGGGAACTTGCTCTTTTTTTATAAAAATATAATAATTCTGAATATTATATATAATATTTATAAGATATGATCACTGATATAACAAGGTTCTATTGATTAAACAATAATTATTTCACAATCATGGTTGATATATAATCATGATTATGTTATTATAATATTGTGAAAATAAAAACGATTATGGAGGTGTA
>CAJXKY010000015.1 GCA_913055675.1 uncultured Halanaerobiales bacterium | reverse complement strand
GAGGTTTTGAATTTGAAATTAATAGTTGGTTTAGGTAATCCCGGTAAAAAATATGCCGAGACCCGCCACAATGTTGGATTCACTGCTATAAAAAGACTAGCTGATAAATTTGACATAAGAAATGTAGATAAAGACTGTGAAGCTCTGTTAGCAAAAGGTGAAATAGAAGAGGAAAAAGTAATTTTAGCACAACCGTTAACTTATATGAATAATAGTGGTAGAGCTGTTGCTAAATTGGTCGATAAATACAATATTTCCTTGAAAGATCTAGTAGTAATTTATGATGATTTAGACTTGCCTACAGGGAAATTAAGAGTTAAATCAGATGGTAGCAGTGGTGGCCATAACGGAATACAGTCTATTATAGATAATCTAAACTCACAAGAAATTAATCGAGTAAGAATTGGAATTGGTCGTCCACTTGATCTTCCTGTAACTGAATATGTATTAAGGGAGTTTAGCAGGGACCAACAAAAAAGAGTTGAAGAAAAATTTGAAATAATTGATGAGGTAATTATAGATATAATCAAAAATGGTGTGGAAAGTGCCATGAATAATTTTAATTAATTTAGACCCGTACCAATTAAGTAGGGGTCCTTTTGGTATTTAAATAAAAATATTTAGGAGAAATTATGCTTAATACTGACAATATATTTAAAAAAGACAAAATGAATAAACTTTTAAATTTACCTAATGAACAAGATAAGGTTAAAGTTGTAGGGCCAGAAGAGGCCTGTTTTTCTTTTATAGTTTCCAATATAATACAAAAATTGAATAAAAAGGTTTTAATTATCACACATGACAATAGTAGAATAGAGAATATCTATGAAGATTTAGTAAGAGTATTGGATAAAAATAGGATAAACATATTTCCCGAGATAGAAACTTTACCACATGAAAAAATCAACCCTGATTTCAATATTTTGCAAGAAAGAATAAAGGTATTAAATGAAATGCAGTCCAATAATAACAATGTGGTAATAACAAGTGGTATTTCAATTTTAAGAAAATTAATGCCACGAGAATACTTTACCCAAAATACACTTGAAATAGACATGAATACCCCACTGGATTTAAATGAGATAAGTACTAAATTAGTTCAACTTGGATATGATAGAGAAAAAATGGTTGAACAACCTGGTCAATTTAGTATAAGAGGTGGAATATTAGATATATATACATTAGTATATGACAATCCAGTTAGAATTGAATTATTCGGAGATGAAGTAGATTCTATAAGATTATTTGATATAGAAACTCAAAGATCAATTGAAAATATTGCTGAAATTACTATACCGCCTGTTAACGAAATAATTTTTGATAAAAAACAGATAGGTCACTTTTTGCCAAAGATTAAAGAAGATTTTCAAAAACAAAGAAAGCGACTAAAAAATATTGATAAACTTGAAGAGGCAGAGTATTTAGATCAGTTAAGCGGGGAATATTTAGATAAATTAAGTGAAGCTCATTATTTTGAAGGATATGAACAATTTTTACCTTATTTTTATAAAAAAGATCTAAGCACTTTATTTGATTATATGGATGACGATTTTTATGTTATATATGATAATAGTGAAAAAGTTTGGCAGAGGATAAAATCTTATCATCGAGATTTAGAAGAAACAACCGCTTCACTTTTAGAGCAAGGTAATATTTTACCTTCCTATTCAGATATCTTTCTTACCACTGATCAATATATCAATTATGATAGAGGGATGAATGGCATATATTTTACTGATGAAATTAAAGATAGTCCCTTAAACCAGATAGAAACAAAAATGGAATTTAAAACGGCGGGAGTAGAGTCATTTAATGGGCAATTTGATTTATTAAAAGAAAGGTTAAATGATCTAAAAAATAAAGGGTATACCATACTTTTGTCGTTAAATACAGAATCAAAAGCCAAGAAAATTTCTGAGTATTTACATGACTATGACATTAATAATGTTTATAGCAATAATTTACTATTAGGAAATATAAACATCCATGATGAAAGTTTTTCTAAAGGATTTGTTCTAGATGATTTGAAATTAGCTGTTTTTACTGAAAAAGAGATCATTGGTAAAAAGCAACAGCGCAAAAGAAAAATTTCTGATTTTGAAGAAGGAGTTAGAATCTCCTCGATTAATGAATTAAGTAAGGGCGATTATGTTGTTCATGAGAATCATGGGATCGGGAAATATTTAGGTGTTAAAACTTTAGAAGTACAAGGGAAACACCAAGACTATTTAATGATTAAATATAAAGAATCAGACAAATTATATGTTCCTACTGAGAAAATTGATTTAGTACAAAAATATATAGGTGCTGATACTAAGCCACCTAAACTATATAAACTTGGTGGTAATGATTGGCAGAAAGTTAAAAAAAGAGTTCAAAATTCAGTCAAGAAAATGGCAATTGGTCTTTTGGAACTTTATGCAGAACGAGAAATGAAGGAAGGTTATGCTTTTTCAGAAGATACAAAATGGCAAATTGATTTCGAAAATGACTTTCCACATGAATTAACTCCTGATCAGTTTAAAGCAATTGAAGATGTGAAAGAAGATATGGAATCCGATACTCCTATGGACCGATTATTATGTGGAGATGTAGGATACGGAAAAACAGAAGTCGCTATTAGAGCAGCATTTAAAGCAGCAATGGATGGAAAACAAACAGCAGTTTTGGTCCCCACAACAATTTTGGCTCAGCAACATTATAAGACCTTCCGCGAACGAATTGATCGATATCCTGTAAAAGTAGGAATGATAAGTAGATTTAGAACTAAAGCTGAACAGAAAAAAACTATTAAAGATTTAGCTAAAGGTAAAGTTGATATATTAATAGGCACTCACCGATTAATATCAAAAGATGTAGTGTTTAATGACCTTGGATTGTTAATTGTTGATGAGGAACAGAGATTTGGAGTTGCTCACAAGGAAAAATTAAAATCTTTAAAATCAAATGTAGATGTTTTGACTTTAACAGCGACTCCAATTCCTCGTACTCTTCATATGTCATTAGTTGGAGTTAGAGATATGAGCGTTATTGAAACTCCGCCTAAAGACAGATATCCCATCAGGACCTATATTAGAGAATTTGATGAGGACTTAATAAAAGATGCAGTTAATAAAGAACTTTCTAGAAATGGACAGGTATATTTTGTTCATAATCGGGTTAAGGATATTGAAAAGAAAGCAGAACTAATAAATAAGCTTGTGCCTGAGGCAAGAGTAGCTATTGCCCATGGACAAATGAGTGAAAGAAAATTAGAAAATGTTATGATAGATTTTTATGAAGGCCGATATGATGTGTTAGTCTGTACCACCATTATAGAAAACGGCTTGGATATTTCTGATGTGAATACAATTATTATTAATAGGGCTGAATATATGGGATTAGCTCAGCTTTATCAGCTGAGAGGAAGAGTTGGTAGGTCAAATAGAATTGCATATGCATATTTAATGTATGAAAAGGATAGAATACTAAGTGAAGTTGCAAACAAAAGATTAAAAGCAATAAAAGAATTTACAAGTTTAGGATCGGGCTTCAAAATTGCTATGAGAGATCTCGAAATAAGAGGGGCTGGAAATCTCTTAGGTGCTGAACAAAGTGGTCATATTGCAGCAGTAGGGTTTTCATTATATTGTAAATTATTAGATAGCGCTATTGAAGATCTAAAGGGTAAAGATGAAGATCAAAAAGATGTCGAGTTGGAAATTGATCTTGATGCATATATACCGGACGAATATATATCTGATTCTAGACAAAAGATTGAAATGTATAAAAAGTTGAAAAAGGTTAATAATGAAGCAGATATTATATCATTAATTGATGAATTCGTTGACAGGTATGGAGATCCACCCGATTCGGTAATGAATTTAGTAGAACTTAGAAGACTTAATGTATTAGCAAAAAAACTAGATGTTGAAACTATATCTGATACCAATGCAGGCTATCGAATAGTATTTAGAGAAGATAATAATATTGAAGGAGACTATATAGTAAATTTACTAGAAAAATACCCTAAACAGTTAAAATTAAGAAATGGAAAAAATCCTGAGATTATTATTAAAACCAAAAAGTTAAGTATGCTCAAAAAGGTTATGAAGTTTTTAAAAGAAAAGATATTTAGTATAGAGGAGTAATTACATATGTCAGAAAAAAGTTCAAGTTTCCTAAAAGGTGCATTTATTTTAAGTTTAGCAGGAATCCTTTCTAAAATAATGGGTTTTAGCTATCGAATTATACTAAGCCGTATCTTAGGTGATGAAGGTATCGGCTTATATCAGATGGCATATCCAATATATACAACACTATTAGTAGTTTCTAGATCAGGTATTCCCATTGCTCTTGCAAAACTTATTTCTGATAGAATTGCTAAAGACCAAAATAAAGCAGCTTTTAAAATTTTTACTGTAGGTAGGAAATTGAGTATTGTAGTAGGGCTGTTTTTTTCGATTTTAATGGCAGTGTTGGCAAAACCTATAGTTAATTTATTAAATTGGGACCCTCGTGCTTTTTATCCAGTAATAGCTTTGTCACCAGCAATCTTCTTTGTGTCAATAATGGCAACTTATCGAGGTTTTTTTCAGGGGCTACAAAACATGGTTCCAACAGCTTATTCCCAGGTTTTAGAACAGTTGGTAAGAATGATTACAATGATAGGTTTAGTTTACTATTTGATTCGATATAGATTAGGGTATGCAGCAGCAGGTGCAACTTTTGGTGCGGTTACGGGCTCAATAGCTGGACTTATCGTATTATTAATTATATATAATAAAAAGAAAACTGAAATATTTAGTTTTATGAAATCTGGTAGTGTGGAAACGAAAAAAACATTTAAAATTGTAAAAGATATAGCCTATTTAGGAATTCCAATCACACTAGGAGCTTTGGTTTTACCTCTAATGAATTTAGTTGATGCTGTTATAGTTCCGAATCGATTACAAGTTGCAGGATTTTCAATTGAAATGGCTTCACAACTTTATGGTAGATTAGCCGGGATGGCAATGGTTTTAGTTAATTTTCCTACAATAATTTCTGTAGCATTAGCTGCAAGTCTAGTCCCTGCAATATCAGAGGCTTTTGCTCAAAATAAAAATAAATTAATTAAAAAGAGAACTGAAACAGCACTAAGACTTACTATTTTGATAGGCTTACCTTCAGCTGCCGGTCTTTATATTTTAGCTGAACCTTTAACAGCAGTAATTTTTGGGAATGCTATGGCTGCTGTTCCTCTTCGAATAGTTTCTTGGGGTGTGTTTTTTATTACCATACAACAGAGTACCTCGGGTATAATTCAAGGTATAGGAAAAACAAAAATTCCCGCCCGTAATTTATTTGTAGGAGCTTTAGTAAATGCTTTTTTAAATTATATTTTAACAGCCTTGCCTGCTTTCGGTATCAAAGGAGCTTCAATTGGAACTGTTACTGGTTTTGCAGTCGCTGCGATTTTAAATTTAATATCATTAAAGTTTTATACAAATTATCGGATCAAAATGAAGCAATTTATAATTAAGCCGATCATCACTGTAAGCTTAATGGTTACTTTTACCCATTATGGTTTTGATATGATCAATAATTATCTTAGTAGTCTAAATATCATGAGAGCATATGCATACGCCACCTTTCTAATAGTATTTTTGGCTGTTATATTATATTTAATATTATTAATTATATTCAAAGAGATTAAATACTCCGATTTAAAAATGATACCTTATGTTGGTGAAAGAACAGCAAAATTTTTAAGAAAGTATAAAATATTGTAGGTGAAAATAATGAAATCAAAAGAATTCGAGAGTGAATTTGAAAAGTTATTATATATAATGGATAAACTCAGAGGACCTGATGGTTGTCCCTGGGATAAAAAACAAGATTTGTATTCTCTTAAGCCATATATAATTGAAGAGGCCTATGAAGTAGTCGAAGCTTTAGAAAAAGATGATATGGGTTTATTAAAAGAGGAATTGGGGGATTTATTATTACAAGTAATATTCCAATCTCAAATTGGAAAAGAAAAAGATTTATTTGATATTGATGATGTGATAAAAGGGATAATAGCTAAATTAATTAGAAGACATCCTCATGTTTTTGGTGATGAAAATATAGAAACTGCTTCAGAAGTTAAGAAAACTTGGGAGGAAATTAAGAAGAAAGAAAGAATTAATAAAAAAGAGGATTCAATTTTAAGCGGGGTTTCAAAAGTACAGCCTTCTTTAAATCAAGCTTTTGAAATTCAACAAAAAGCAGCGGAAGTTGGTTTTGATTGGGATGAAATTGAGGATGTAATTTTAAAAATTGATGAAGAGGTTGAAGAATTGAAGGAAGTAGTTCATAATAAAGATAATGATAGAGTTGAAGATGAATTAGGTGACCTATTATTTGCTGTGGTTAATTTATCACGATTTAAAAATGTGAATCCTGAAATTGCTCTTTTAAGAACTATTAATAAGTTCAAAAAGAGATTTGATTATATAGAGAATATAACTGAAAAGAATAATGAAGATATCAACCAATTAAGTTTAGAGGAATTGGATAATTATTGGAATGAAGCAAAAGAAAAATAACTATAGGAGGAAGTAAATTGAAAAGGCTTATAACTACGATAATATTTATTTTAGTATTTGTACTTGGTATAACTGTAATGGCTGGAGCTCAGGAATTTAAGATTGATGCCCAGTCAGCAATATTAATAGATGCTGAAACAGGACAGGTATTGTTCGAACAGAATGCTGATGAAAAGCTACCACCGGCGAGTCTAACTAAAATCATGACATTATTAATAGCTATGGAAGAAATTAGAAATGGTGACTTATCACTAGATGATCAGGTAACAATAAGTAGATTAGCAGAATCAATGGGTGGTTCTCAAATATATTTAGCAAAAGGCAATAAAGTTAAAGTGCGTGATTTATTGAAAGCAGTTACAATAGCCTCTGCCAATGATGCATGTGTAGCTTTGGCAGAAACTGTAGCTGGTTCTTATAATAGGTTTGTTAATCTAATGAATGAAAGAGCTGATAAATTGGGTTTAGAAAACACATATTTTTCTAATTCTACAGGATTACCAACTGAATCTGATCATTATACGACTGCACGTGATGTAGCTATAATGTCTAAAAAATTAGTTGAATATCCTATTATATTAGAAGATGCTTCGATATGGTTAGATTATATAGAATTATCAGATAGAAGAGCAATGTTGACTAATACTAATCATCTTGTGAATTCTTATCCTGGACTTGATGGCATAAAAACCGGTCACACTGATGCAGCTGGATTTTCCTTGGCAGCTACAGCCAAAAGAGGAGATATGAGATTGATTTCTGTGGTAATGAAAGCTAAAAGTGTACAGGCTAGAGAAGATTTAACAGCACAACTATTAGACTATGGTTTCAACAGGTTTACAAGAAAGAATTATTTAGAAAAAGGAGAGGCAATCCAAAATATTTCTTTGAAAAAAGGTACCAAAGAATATACTACTGGAGAGGTTGCTAATGATCTTGCAGTTGTAGTAAAGAGAGGTATGGAGGACACTATTAGTACTGATATAACAATAAATAGTAATTATGATTATCCCATTAATCCAGGAGATAAATTAGGTGAAGCAAAAGCTATAAGAGATAATGAGGTAATAACCAAAACTAATATAGTTGCTACTGAGAAGGTTAATAAGGCTAATTTTATTGCCTTAGCTTGGAGAAATTTTGTTAATTGGATTGGTGGAGGAATGACAGGCGAATAAACTTTCAAAATATGATTTATCATATTTAATACCACACCTATCAAAGGGTGTGGTTAATTCTTTTAAAAATATTTGCTGAATTGTATAATTAAATGCACGGTGCCTTGACAAAAAAATATGACACATACCGGTAACCTCCTTTATAATGTTAGTAACTACCCAAACAAAACAAGGAGGCACCGACATGTGTCAAAATAATTATAACACAGAAAACAACGATGGGAAACACCTAACTTATGAAGACAGGACAGTAATTGCCCATTTATTTAATGTCCAGAAGATGAACTATTCCGAAATAGCCGATGAAATGGGCAGTCATCGGACTACAATAAGCCGGGAAGTTAAGAAAGGTTTAGTGAAGCTTCATAGGGGTGATGGCACTAAAAAAGACTATTATGAACCGGAATGGGCTCAAAAGAAATATGACAATAATGCCACTGCCAAAGGTCCTAATCTAAAGATTGATAAAAACCATAAAATAGCTCAGTTCATTGAAAAGAAAGTTAATGAAAAGTATTCACCGGAAGTGATAGCCGAACTAATAAAAAAAGATGAACGTTTTGAGATGAGTTTATCCTATAAGACGATATATAATTATATAGATATGGGAGTATTGATGCTCGAGCGAGAAGATCTAGTATATGGTAATTACCGTGATAATAATAAAAGCAAAAGAAAAGAAAGTACTAAAACAAAACAACATAAAAAAGGTAGAACCATTAGAGATCGTCCAAAGGCTGCAGATAATAGATCGGAAATAGGCCACTTTGAAATGGACTTAGTTGAAGGGAAAAAGGGATGTAATGATCCCTATTTACTGGTATTAACAGAAAGAAAAACCAGAATAGAGATCATAGAAAAGATACCAGATAAGACCCAGGATTCGGTAGTAAAAGGTTTAGACAGGATAGAGAGGCGAATGGGTGTAGTAAAGTTTAGAGAGACATTTAAGAGCATTACCACAGATAATGGTAGAGAATTTTATGATTATGAACGTATAGAAGAATCATTTACTAAAAGCAGTACAAAAAGGACCGAAATTTATTACTGTGATGCCTATAGCAGTTGGCAGCGTGGTAGTAATGAGAATGCAAATAGATTTATTAGAAGATTTCTTCCTAAAGGAGAGAGCTTTAAAGGAATAACAAGAAATTTTGTTAAAGACATTCAGGAATTTATTAATACTTATCCCAGAAAGATGTTTGACTTCATGACATCACGGGAGTTATTTCAACATGCTAGAGGGGTTATCTAGTCTAATTTGGGCTTATCTAAGATCAAAACATAAAAACCGTGCATTAAACCTTGCAATTAATAATTTCAGAAAACCTCAGTGAAAATTTAAGAATATTTATCTAAATAAATAATCCCTGCTTGTTATGCAAGCAGGGATTTATAATAATTATAATATAAATATTACTTTATAAGAGGTAGGTGTTTAAATTGGCTTATATTAAAGAAAAGGCTAATGGCAGATGGAAAGTTGCAGTTTATGTTAAAAATCATCATACAGGTAAAAGAAAACGAAAATATAATACAGTTGATAGTAAAAAAGAAGCAAAAAAATGGGCTAAAAAAGTCAAAGCAAAAAATGAAAAAGGGGTTTATATAGATTCTGAAAATAAAAAAATGGCTGACATATTAAGAAAGTGGTTAGAAGAACATAAAAAAAATATCCATGAAAACACATATGATGGGTATAAAATTAAAGTAGAATCACATTTGATCCCTCACCTTGGTGAGATTAAAATAACAAATCTAAATAAAGATGACATAGAATATTATTTTGAGTACAAAAGAAATGATGGAAGGTTGGATGTTAAAGAAGGAGGGTTATCGGGTAATTCATTAAAAAAGCTTTATATCATATTAAAAATGGCTATGCAATATGCCAAAAATCATGATTTAATTGCTGAAAATCCTGTTTTGAAATATCATCCTCCTACAGTTGAGCATAATGAAGCTTATCATTTTTCAGAAGACGAAGTAGAACATTTATTGAATGCAGCTAAAGAAATTTCGCCTTGGATGTATAGATTTATTGCTTTAGACTTATTAACTGGTTTACGCAGAAGCGAAATATCTGCTCTAACTTGGGAAAAGGTTAATTTACAACAAAAATATATTGTTATAGACCAAACTTTAAGTTATGTAATAGGTAAAGGGACCATACTTAAAAATAAAACTAAAAGTGAATCGAGTACAAGATTTATCACTATTTCTGATAAAGCTGTAAATCTCCTTTTAAAGCATAAAGAAGAGCAAGACAAAATCAAGGAAATCCTAAAAGAAAAATATGATGATTCAGTAGATTATGTTTTTGCAAAAGAATACGGTGGACATTTTGCAGTTGGATATTTTAATGACAAATTTAATGAAATCCTTGATAAAGCAAATTTTTCACAAAAATATGGAATTCATACATTACGCCATACCTTTGCTACTCTTTGTATTAAAAAAGATGTTGGAAAGGAAACCCTTATGTCATTACTTGGTCATTCTTCTTATTCAACAACAGTAGATTTTTATGCCCATTTTGATCTTAATACGAAAAGAAAAGCCACAGACACTCTGAGTGATGATATTAACATATAGTATTACCAATTATCATGATTTTTTAACGGTAATCTAACGGTGATACCAATAATAACTAACAAAAGCCCCTTCACTTTGAAGGGACTTGATTACTGTTATGACAAGGATATAAAAATGGCACGGGCAGGAGGACTTGAACCCCCAACACCAAGATTTGGAGTCTTGTGCTCTACCAAATTGAGCTATACCCGTGTGTTATAAAAATAAATTTAATTTTGGTGGAGGTGGTGGGAATCGAACCCACGTACTATATGACTCATCCTTTAAGCGACTACGATCTTAGTTTGTTTTTTAATTTCGTTACATAAGCCCCAACAAACAGGGTCATATATAACTAGATTGTTAGTGTTCCATTTTCCTACAACCATTAGAAAATGGTAAGCCTGCTAATTATGACACTTGCACGCCTTCACAGACAAAAGACGCCCAAGCGTTAGCAACCTACGCGGCTGCTAAAGCGTAACTATTATCGTTGTTTGCAGATAATTTTAGTATCCAGTGTTTTACGAGTGAAAGGATATCCTCGGACCGCTCTTAAAGGATTCGCCATACAGGCGAAACCAGAACACCCCCGAAAAGGGTTTCTTTTTTACAGCACTTTATATTATAAACCATATTATCTTCGTTGTCAAACTATATAACAATTTAATTATTTTTTTCTAATCCCTCTTATATTAAGGGTTAACAATGTGTTTGTTTTACATAAAAATACTATATTTTCTAATTACATTATAACATACTTTACTGGTTATTAGTATAGTATTCCATTAATTTATCAGCAAATTGTGCTTTAAACTTAAGTAATCCATCTTCAGGTAGATCTTTTAAATTTTCTCTATCTATACCAATTTCTATCGTTTGATAGGGTAGCCAAATAATCTTTAACCACTGTCTATAAGTTTTAATAGTAAAATTTAAATTATCTGTTTTAAAAGTAGAATAACCTGGTGCAAAAGTGCTGCTCTCAGAAGAATCAAAAGATACCTCAACCTTCATTTCAGGATTAATACTTGCTATCTGTAAATTTAGTTCTTCATTTTCTCCATCTTGATAAATATTTACTAGAATATTTTCATCACTATATTCACTTTGATTAATGACAAAATCATCTCCACCATTGTAAGTAAGAAAAAAACTTATTAATAATACTAAAGCAAGAATGGCAAAAATAACATAATTAAAACTTTTAGACATGATTCAACAACTCCTCTTCATAAATTATTGACCGTACCTTAAATTATATTAATTGAATTTTTAACAATATTGATAAAACTATACATTAAATCTAAAAGTACACACATCTCCATCTTTAATAATATAATTTTTACCTTCTAAACGAAGGTTTCCATTATCTCTTGAATTGCTTATAGAGCCATCTGAAAGCAGATTATTGTAATCAACAATCTCTGCCCTTATGAAACCCCTTTGCAAGTCTGTATGGATCTTACCAGCTGCCTCAGGAGCAGAAGAACCTTTTTTCACTGGCCAAGCTCTTACTTCTTTTTCTCCTGCAGTTAAAAATACAATTAGATCTAATAATTCATAACTAGCCTTAATTAACTTATCAAGCCCAGTATTGTCAATTCCTATTTCTTCTAAGAAATCATTTTTCTCGTTTTCATTAAGTTCAGCTATCTCTGATTCTATTTTAGCACTAACAGTTATAACTTTTGCACCTTGATTATGGGCATAAGTTTTCAATTCGCTAACATATTTATTTTCTCTATCATAAATTAAATCTTCTTCATTTACATTACAGACATATATAATCGGCTTGGCAGATAAAAGTTTTAAATCTTTAATAATCTTTTTGGTTATACTATTTTTTTCGATTTCTCTTATATTAATGCCTTCACCTAATTTTTCTGTTAAGCGATTAAGTTCTTTTAACTCCTCAACATATTCTTTGTCACCACTTCGAGCCTGCTTTTCTACTTTTTCTTTCCTTCTTTCCAGAGACTCCAGGTCAGCAAATATTAATTCTGTATTTATTATTTCTATATCTCTAACCGGATTGAGTTCTCCCTCTACATGAGTTATGTCATCATCAGTAAATGTTCTTACAACCTGTGCAATAGCATCTACTTCCCTAATATGTGAAAGAAACTGGTTTCCTAAACCTTCACCTTTACTGGCTCCTTTAACTAACCCTGCTATATCAACAAACTCAATTGTTGCATGAGTTTTCTTTTTTGGTTGATAAATTTCATTTAATTTTTCTAGCCTTTGATCAGGTACTTCTACAATCCCCAAATTGGGATCTATTGTACAAAACGGATAATTTTCAGCTCCGACTTGTACACTTGTTAAAGCATTAAACAATGTTGATTTTCCTACATTTGGTAAACCTACTATTCCTATTTGCATCTAGTGTTGCACTCCTTATTTGTTATACTTTTTTTAATACACCAAATGCTATTATACACTATTTGAAGTAAAAATCAAACCATATAGTAACTTATAGTATCTTTTACAATATATTACAATCCCTTATTTAACCATATTTTTATTCCATTTTTTGAAATCAGTAAAACTGTTTTTAGTTTCCTCATATCCTCTTTCATAAATCTTTTTCAGGTTTTCAGGATTACTTTCAAGACCTCCAATTTCAAGTTTGCTCTGGGGACGAAATATAAATATATCGCCTTCCTCTTCGAGTTTTTCTATCCATTCTATACACTCATTATATATTTTATATCTATTCTTTAATGTATCAGTTAATTGAGGATAATCCCTTAAAAGCAGTTTTAAAATTATTCTAGATTTCTTGGATTTTAATCTAAAACCTTTATGTTTTGTCAATATTAAAACATTGTTTTCATAACCATCTTTAATTGCCTTTTTTAAGGGAATTGGATCAGTTATTCCACCATCAAAATAATACTCTCCCTTAATTTTTACAGGTTTTGTCAGTACTGGTATGCTGCTTGAAGCTCTCAAAATGTACTCCCCAAAAAAATTGGGATCATAATTATCCTTATCGAAATATTCTGTTTGAGCCGTTTTACAATTCGTAACAACCACTTTAAATGTAATAGGTGAACTGCTAAAAGTTTCATAATCAAAAGGTACAATCTCATTCGGTAATTTTTTAAAAAGAAAATCCATTCCGAAGTAATTACCGTCTTTTATTAAGTTTTTTAAACCAAGATATCTTTCATCATTAACCATATCAACAAAAACCTTTTTATTTCTTTCTCTTTGATCAGCAACATAATTTGCCCCATTATTAGCTCCGGCCGAAACACCAATCACATAGGGAAATCTAATATTTTTACGCATTAAAAAATCTAGTACTCCAGCTGTATATGCTCCTCTCATACCACCACCTTCTAAAACAAGCCCTGTATTTTCTAATTTCATAAAAAATCCCCCCCGCATAGAACGTTTTACACTACCCTAAAAACTATTGGTTATTATAGTATTTAAAAAAGTTAACAGTTTCTTGATAATCAGCCTGATCTTTAAATATATTCATTTTTTTACCTACTTCTAATGCAAAATCAACATATCCGGCTGCCTTTGCTGCAATTATATTTTCATCTACTACAACATTTCGATCTAAAAAATTTTGTTTATTAAAAGCTGTTAAATTCATTAAGGGTAGGGTAGTAGTATAATTATGTTTATTCAATATCCCTGTCTTCGCAAAATGAACCGGAGCTGCACAAATTGCAGCTAATACTTTATTTTTCTGATATAATTTATTTAAAAGTTCAGTTAACTTATCTGTACCATATAATTGATCCGGTTGACCTCCTGGAACAACAAATAAGTCAACATCATCAGTCTCTACTTCCTCAAGTGTAAGATGGGGAACAGTTTTAAAACCTTCCCAAGAAATCACTTCTTTGTCTTCTACTCCTACTGTTACTATCTCTCACTTGGTTTTCATAAAATAATTTGTTAAAACTACTTCAAATTGGACAAAAATCTCATAGATCAATACATACGTTTTCAAATAATACATATCCTTATCGATTATTATCGCTTTCTTTTTAAAGTATTAATAAACTTATTTCTGTTAAAAAGATAGCCATGACCCGGATAAAAATACTGACAGTCCGTTGAGGCTATTTTCTCCCAACTTTTAATTAATTTTACTGAATCATCTGCAAAAGGAGGATTTACTGTAAAGGGAATAAAGCTAAACATAGTATCTCCCACAAAACAATGGCGATTATCAATAATAATAGTTATTGAACCCGCAGAATGGCCAGGAGTATGTATAATTTCTCCCTCAAAACCAAAACTTTTTAAATTATAGTAATCATTCATCTCAATATTAGGTTGGACTGGGTCAAAACTATTTTGTTCACTCATTGCTTTACCAGCTGTATTTGCAATCAGCTTTCCTAACAAATTATTTCCAGCCGGAAAATAGCTTTCTCCGTTTTTAAGAAGACCAGCCTCTTTTTGATGAACAAGCACTGGTGCTTGAGACTTTTCTTTGATTTCCTTCAGACAGCCTACATGGTCATAATGAACATGGGTTACTACTATTAATTTGATATCATCAAACCTAATATCATATTCAGCCATTTTATTTTTTAACTTATTTATTTTTCCCTTAACACCTGCATCAATTAAGAGATATCCTTTTTTACCTTTTATTAAATAAGCATTTGAAGCACCCATCCTTATTTTTATATATTTACCATTCATCTATTTAACCTCTTTTTTTAAATATTTTTATACAAAAAGATTGTATGAGAACTCATTTTAAATTCTTTGTGCTCATAAAATTTTACAGCAGGTGCATTGTTTTCTGTTAAAAGTATTATGGTTTCTACATTATTTTGGGCTAGAGAATCTTCTAAGAAATTTAACATCTCACTTCCAATCCCTTTCCCTTGAACACTCTTTTTTATGAAAAATTCCTTGATAAAAAACTCATCTCCCTGCCACCACTGTACTATATTTCCGAACAAAACTCCTATTAGCTCATTCTCTCTGAATTTTAAGTATCCTTTAAATCCAGGTGTGTTTATAATATCAAGCAGATAATTTTTTGCTTTCTCTTTAGAAGGCCAATTATCATTCCAAGGTTCTTTTTCAAAAACTTCTATAAATAAATCTAAAATTTCATTGAGATTTTTCTCTCTATATCTAGTAATATTTTTCATTTTACTTTTCTCCTGTCTCTGGGATATAACTGTAACCAATACATAGTCTTGGTTTTAGGGCCTCATCATCTTTAATAAGTTCAAAATTTTCCTTTACCTTTTTAAACTGTTCAATATCACAAGAACCACGCATATTCCAGCATTCAAAACTCTTTTCTAATAGTTTATTCTTTAATTTTTTACTCGGTTTAACACTGAACTGCCAGTGTCTTTCAATTTCATTCATTCCTAATTTTTCATAATACTGTTGAGCATTATCGTCCTGTGAAAACCAAATACTCTTATTAATATCATATCTTTCTCTCATTAATTGATGTGTCCTCTCAATTAACTTCTTACCCAGCCCTTTTCCTCTATGATCTCTATGAATACCAAACTCCCAAACAAACCCATAATCATCTTCTATAAAATCAATTACATTCGAATTCAACTCAGTAGTTATAAAACCTACTATTTCATCACTTTGTTCAACTACAAGATCTATTATCTCATTATCATATTCAGGTTTACTATGTATAACAGTCCACCAGGCAGTTGAATCCACCATAACACTAGCATGTGTATCCAGCCAATTAAGTTCATCCTTTTTTTTGTAACATCTTATCTCATAATCATTCATCTATATCTTCCTTTAAATTATTATAGTCCTCACGAGTTAAACTGTAAATAATTGAATCATTCCACTTTCCATGGTGATATCTATAATTTCTTAATCTACCTTCTTCTTTAAATCCACAGTTTTTCAAAACTTTTTGTGCTCCAGTATTTTTATGGTCAGTGTCAGCTTCAATTCTAGCCAAAGGATAATTATTAAATAAATGTTTTAATAATATACGAATTATTCTTTTACCTAATCCAGTTCCTCTTTTTTCAGTAACAGTTATAACCAATCCCAAATTAACTATACCTTTCCGCTTAAAGTTAACAAATATTAAGCCAACTGGTCCAAAATCTTTTAATTCGGCAATTAAAATCTTTAGTTCATCAGAAAGAAAACCATTTTTATTATATTTTTCTTTTAGTTCAACCATAGACTTAAAATGATATTCCTGATATCTTCCTCTTATTTCTGGTGTTTCCCATTTTTCTAAATATTTTAAGTCTTCTTGTTTTATACTTCTTATAATCAAATCTTTTTCTCTTATCATTTTTCCCTTTCCTTTTCATCTAAAAATCGCCCGTCATCTTTTTTAACTTCCATTTTATGAATATTTTTTTCGAGCCACCCTATGTTAGTAACTTCTTTTACATCCATTTCTGGAACATATGGTTTAATATCCAAAACCGGTGTACCATCTAACATATCTAAATCTTTTATTTTTAAAATATTATCTTTAATTTCAGTTAACCTTACTACAGATAATCCAATTGAATTTGGTCGGCTAGGAGCTCTTATAGAAAATATCCCATGCTCTTTATCATCCATAAAAGGTTTTCTAACTAATTTATTATCACCAGCTTTATGACAATAATAAAGTAATATTATATGAGAAAAACCTTCCAAATCCTTTAATCCGGCTTGGTGTTTGGATAATAATTCTAATTCACCTTCTATTCCTTTAGCCCCTCCGGTTTGAATAGGAGTGCCTTCTGCTTCTTTATGAGGACTCTTGATATAACCAATTGGTTCAAAATTTATTTTCATATTACCTATCCTCCTTTATTGGTACTTCTTTTCCCAGACTTCTCTTAAAATTATATCTTTATTACTTTTCAAATGGTCTGTTGCCAATATTCCATGTAAATGGTCAATTTCGTGTTGGAATAATTCTGAGAGGTCATCTTTAAATTCTTGTACATGAGCTATTCCTTCGATATCTTGATACTTGACTTTTATCTTTTTAGACCTTTCTATTTTTATAAAAAAACTAACATTGAAGCTAAAACAACTGTCCCATACTTCAAATTTTTCTTCACTTTTTTCCAATATTTTAGGATTTATCATTAATAATTCATTATCATCTTTATTAAAATATACAATCTTTTGATGGTAACCAATTTGAGGAGACGCAATTGCCCTTCCTATACCATATTCCTTTTGAAAATTAAATAAGGTATCTTTTAAGTCCTTTACCTTTGATTTAAGTTCTTCATCAAAATTTTCAACTTGTTCTGACTTTTTGCGAAGAACTTTACTTCCTAATTTATAAATCTTTTTAACTGTCATCAGATACTCCCCCTCAACAACTATTTATTACTCATTCTCCATTATCCATTTTTGGGCATAATCTACAGCTTTAACTTGATTAAAAAGCTTAATATCTGCCATTCCGACTGTATCTTTTACTACTGTGATTTCTTTTTCCATTGCTTTTCCAATCTGATTAAAGAGTTCATCCTTAAATTCAATATCATCAAATTTTTTCCATACTCTCTTACCATCTATTAAAACAGGTCCCTCATTTTTAAATTCTTTTCTTTTTTCAGATAATATTTCTGAAAGGTGGAAAGAGGTATTACGGTCATAATTTACTCCAATTAAAAGCACATATCCTTTTAGTTTATATAATTTACCAAGAGGAGAATTAATACCTAACCCATAGTCAAGGCTGTGTTCTTTGGTGATATATTCCGCTTGCTTTCCCCAGGCAGAAAATGAAAAACAAGGATGATAACTTCTTAATACATCGGGAAATTTTCTAAACATCTCTGGAATTACCCCCACACCTCTAGTAGGCGTGATCTCAGGTCTAAACGCCGGCATATTATCCTTTATATCTTCTATCCATTCTTCAGGCACAGGAGGATTTGACCAATGTTCAGGATTAGAATAATCTCCAGAATGTGCTGGCATAATAATCGTTCCTTCTTTTGCTATAACATCCTGTAAGGCCTTTATAACTGTAACTGGACCACCTGTGATCCACCCTATTTTACTTAAAGAAGAGTGAACAATAATATTCATACCTTTTTCTATGCCTATCTTCTTAAACTCATCCCTTAATATTCCTTGCGTATATACTTTATCAGAACGTTCAATAATATCTTTTTCTGCCATCCATTATCACTCCAATTAAAATTTCTTAATCACTTCACATGGATTACCTACTGCAACCACATTATCAGGAATATCCTTAGTGACTACACTGCCCGCTCCTATAGTTGTATCAGAACCAATTTCTATCCCCGGTAAAATTATAGTACCTCCACCAACCCAAACATTATTTCCGATTACAACTTTTTCTCCATATTCATTTTTACTTAATCTTTCTTTTGGATTACTCGGATGAGATACGGTATAAATATGGACTCCCGGTCCTAACTGCACTTCATCGCCAATTAACACTTTATTGACATCAAGTATTATACAATTAAAGTTCGCATAGAAGTTTTCTCCGACCTCTATGTTATAACCATAATCACAATAGAAAGGTGGCTCTACAGAAAAATCTTTTCCTGTCTTACCCAACAGTTGTTTGATAATCTCATTTTTTTTAATCTCTTCAGCAGGTTTCAATTGATTTAAAGAGTGAATTAATTTGCGGGCTTCCATCCTATCCTTTTTAAGTTCATTGTCAGTCGGATCATAATATTTACCATTTAACATTTTTTCTTTTTCAGACATTTTTAATGCCAACCTTTCTAATAATGAATATATATTTAATAATTACTTAAATCTAAAAATGGATAACCAAAACTGGTTATTAATTTATTGACATCAGCCGTTTCCAATTCTTCTAGGAATTATATTGGTCTCGGTAAATCTATCTACCATATATAAGGCCAATATAATTAAAATTATGGTAACTAAAATACCTGCTTCTGGAATATATCTTGTTCCAGCTAAAAAACCTCTTTCGATTTCTAACTTCAAAATACTACTTTCAATAGTTAAAAATACTGTTTGAGTCAAATTCCAAATAAAATGAAAGCCAATTGCCCACATGATAGACTCAGTTTTAACTACAATTAAAGCTAGGATAATGCCTATCATATATGCATTAAATAATGCTATAACAGTTAATGGCCCTGTACTTATATAGCTGAATATATGAATAACACTAAATATTAGAGAAGTAAAGAAAACTGCTTTTATAGTAGTAAACCTTTCTTTTAACTTTATTAATAGATAATCTCTAAATAATGATTCTTCAAATAAAGCAACTGCTGCAAAACCAAATATAAATGAAAGAAAAGTTACTAAAAATTCCCCACTTACATTAAAAGTGAAGTTCAAATTTCCTACTCCAAAAATTACGGTAAGAAATGCATATCCCAACATTAGCAGAAATCCCATATAGGAACCTTCACGAAATAAATCCCAATTTAATTTCTTTTTTACGATTAAAAAATCTTCTAAACCTTCATTACTAATTAGTTTACGGGCTAAAACTACAAGAGAAAATAAAACCATATTTGTAATCCCGATACTAATACCATCAATATACATTAAAACTTTCCTCCTCTATTTATTTAAGATAATCTTTATTAAAAGCTACAGCATTTTCTAACATACCAGTACTTATATAATGGTCCATCCTTGGAATCTCAATAAGCCTAAGTTTTCTTTCGTCATTATAATAATTTAGGGCTTTATCATAAAAATATTGCTGCACTTCGATAGGTATTGATGTATCAATATCACCATGTAAAAGCAAAATGGGTCTTTCATTTAAAGAATCTAAATTTTTAACAGGATCATATATTGCCAACTTTTCTTTATACTCTTTATATTCTTCTAATTTTTCACTTTGATCAAAAGATTCTAA
Organism: uncultured Halanaerobiales bacterium; assembly: GCA_913055675.1. Lineage (GTDB taxonomy): Bacteria > Bacillota > Halanaerobiia > Halanaerobiales > M55B127 > M55B127. The sequence goes on along the minus strand of CAJXKY010000015.1, from coordinate 29,029 downwards.
TTTATGCCAGGCAGACGCCCCATTAAATACAACTAATGTTTTAAATATTTGATGTTGAGTAAATACCCCAGATGATATAAGACCTCCCATAGAAGTACCCATTACTCCTATTCTATTTTGATCAGTTTCTTCTAAATTACTTATATATTTTATTAATATTGGGGCTTCCTCAATTGAATGATAAACTGTTTCCAACAAATACTTTTCCAAAGCTCCTTCTTTTTCAAACTCAACAGGATTTCTTTCTCCATGATTAATTGCGTCAGGCACTAATACTTGAAAACCATATGATGCAAGCACATTAGCTTTAAATCTTTGGAACCTTTTATTTGAGGACCAACCATGATAATAAAGAAGAGTTGGATATTTTTCTTTGTCACTTTTTGGTAAAAATTTTAAACAAGGTATCCCTTCCACCATTACTTTCTCTTCAGTAATAAATTCATTTTTAATTTTTCTCATTGAATATGTCATATTTAATTCACCTCTGATTTATAATAAATATATATTGTTTTAAATCATGATATCTCTGTTTTTGTATACAAGAAATCCTGTGGTCAGTATTAATAAGATAAGAACTATAATAGCTGATCTAGTCTGATAAAAGAGGGGGAATACTCCCCAGGATAGGTTAGTTAGCGTATGAAAAAGAATAGCAGCCAAAATACTTCCACCACTTTTAATAAATATTATAGTTATAAGAATAGTTATAAGAATTGTAAACAAAGTATAACCGAAAAAATTAACTTCACCTTGAACAGTATCCTGCATATAAAATAAGGGCAGATGCCAAATTGACCAAATAATTCCGAGTATGAAACTAGAATAAAGTGGTTTAAATATCATATTTAATTTCGGTAAGGCATAACCACGCCAACCAAATTCTTCTCCTAAAGGTCCTCCAAGAAAAAATATGTAAACAAATACTAGAGGTATCAATTTCGGGTTTTCAAATAAAGACATCTCAATATTGATTGTAAAGAACAATTTTGAAAGTAAAAATGATAAAATTAATATTGTCGGCATGATTATTAAATACAAATAATATTTGAGATCGAACTTATAATTTATTCCTTTTTTCAATAATTTTATAACCCCTTCTTTTCCTGTTTCAAGGTAAACATAAAATACCCCCATAATAGAAGGAACAAAAACAGCAAAATTATCCAAAATTTCTTTTAAGATTATCTTTTCGGGGTAACTTTTGTTAATGAAAATAACTATTAACCAAAAAATCCATGAAAATCCAATTGTTAATAGAAAAAAATGTCTAAGATTATTTTTTGACTTAACCATAATTTTCTCCTTTAATTATTTGTTTGGGAGGAATTTTGCGTAACTATTATTTACATTATATTTTTTTCTTAATTCTGCTAATTTTTTATGAATTGTAGATTTGTAAGTTTTATCTGCTCCTCCATTTTTATATAACTTTTTATACTGATCTAAGTATTCAGGATAATATTCTGATAGAAATTTATAATATCGTGGTTTAATATTTTTAGTTAGATACAGCATACCACTTAACATATAATCAACTTCAGCTTCTGAAGCCCATTTCACGATTGTTTCTAGACTATCTTCATCATCAGAAAAGTATGGTAAAATCGGCATGAAATGTAAAGCTGTATACATGCTTCTACCTTTTAACATTTTTAAAGCTTCAAACCTATCCTCTGGTAAACTAGCACCAGCTTCCAATATATTTGTAACACTTTTTTTCACATTGGTTATTGTTAGGGCAGTATTTACATATTCAGCAGAATTAGAAAGTTCTTCTATCAACGCAAGATCTTTTTTTATAAAAGCTGATTTTGTAGTAATTATTGTTGGTTGTTTATGTTTGATTAATACTTTCAAAACCTCAGGCATTAATCTATACTTGTTTTCTATTTCTTGATAACTGTCACATACTCCCCCTAAATTAATTATATTATTTTTCAAGTGATTGTTTGTCAGATATTCATCCAGTTTTTCTGCAATATTTATCTTTACAAAAATATCTCCCTCAAAATTATCAGAATCCAGGTATTTATGGCTTTTTCGACCGTAACAATAAACACAGCCATGGGAACAACCCCTATATATATTTAAATCATAATCATAGGGAAGTCCTTTTTTCTTATGTTTGTATAAGGGTACTTTAGCCTCAATCTCTTTTATCTTCATCAACTTCAATCCATTCTTGGATTATTTAATTAATCAATCTTTTAAAATTGTTTAACCTATCTCAACTTTGCTAATTAATTCTCTTATACTTATTAGAAAGTTAAATGTTCATTCAAAATTTTAATTTACTTAATACAGAAAAATCCCTGCGTTTCCCAGCAGGGTTAAATAATATATGTTTTTATTTGTTTAATTTCTTTATAATTGTTGCCATTCTTTCTCCGAGGTTTTCAGATATATTTACTGCCTTTTCATCATTTTTAACTCGCCTGAAACCATCATCAGTTTCTGAAGTACCTACTACCATGTTGGGCTCAGTCTGTGGGGTCCCTGCTGGACCAATTATTAACATCCCATGGGTTAGTCCGAACCTGTTGATATCTTCAATAGTAGTCTGGCCTCCACCTTGATTTAGTCCGGATGAAGAAACAACTCCCATCACTTTATTTTTTAATTTATGATTTTGCATCTTAAGATAGCGACTACGATCCATAAAATTCTTAATTCGGGCAGTTGGAGAACCAAAATATGAAGGTGAAGCCATTACTATTCCTTCAGCTTCTATAAGTTTATTACCCAATTTTTCAAGATCATCATTTATCACACATTCAGCTTCTCTTAAACATTTATTACAACCACGACAAAATTCAATATCAAAGTCTTTTATATGCAATAATTCTGTTTCTATTCCTTTTTTAGTTAGAGTACTTAACGTCTTTTCTAGCAGATGATTAGTTCCTCTTTTAACTGGACTACCTAAAATACCTATAACTTTCATTAATTACCACCTCGTTATAATTATTTTTTATAATTTTCCTTTGCTTGTTTTATGACTTCAACTGCTTGTTCAATGTTGGCCCAACCTTCAATACTCACCTTTTTTTCTTCTAAATCTTTATATACTTCAAAGAAATGTCTAAACTCTTTAAGAATATGAGATTCAAGATCATCAATTGAATTTATGTTATCAAAACGGGGGTCTTTAGTAGGTACTCCTAATATTTTTTCATCTCTACCCTTCTCATCTTCCATAATAAACATACCTATAATTCTCGCCTTTATTACACAACCAGGGAAGGTAGGAAAAGTAGTTAATACCATAGCATCTAAAGCATCTCCATCATCAGCAAGTGTTTCTTCTATATAACCATAGTCAGCTGGATAATATACTGGTGAATATAGGACACGATCTAATCTGAAAACTTCATTTTCTTTATCATATTCATACTTATTATTACTTCCTTTAGGTATTTCCACAAAGACTTCCATGTACTCCTTACTCAATCTCTATCCCCCCATAATTATTAATGAAGTTCCTTAATCCAGTAATAACATTCACCATCTTTAATTTTATCTAATTTACCACCGTTAATTTCTATTACACGGCGGGAAGCCATATTATCTTCATCACATGTCAAGAGCAACTCTCTAATATCTTTTTCCTTCGCTTTTTCGATTAGTTCTCTCAAAATAAGTTTACCATAACCCTGTCCACGTTCTGACTTTCTTATCGCATAAGCAGCGTGTCCGCCTTTTTCACGAAGGGACTCATTCAGATAATGTCTTAATTTAGCCATCCCAACCGGATTTTCTTCAACAAATAACCAGTATAAAGTCTGTGGGACATAACCTTCTGGTAAATCTTTTCCTTTAGCCATTCTTTTATTAGACTTTAAATATACTTCAAATTCACTATACTTTAAACCCTTAGCTTCATTATGAAAACCATTTTCTTCTCTTTTAATATCCTGGAGCATATTATAAATATTTTTCCCATCATTTATACTAAGTTCTCTTAACTCAACCATTTTAAATTCACCTCAAAAAATTTCTTTAACATTTTTATCTTAATAATAGTTCCTTTATTTCATGTTCCTCTGGAATGGAACTCTGAGCTCCCTTTTTTGTCACCGATACCGCTGCAGCTGAAGCTGCATATTTACAAGCTCTTTGTAAATTATTACCTCGGTTTAAACTTACTGCAAAAGCTGCATTGAAAATATCACCTGCCCCAGTAGTATCAACCGCTTTTACATCAAAAGTCTGTATTCTAGATAGTTCATTATCATTGGCTATAATTATTATATCATCAGAACCTCTTTTTAGTATCAGATTATTAAGACCTGTCTCTTTTTTAAACCTTAAAGCCTGTTTTTCTAAATTGTCTTCTCTTATATTCAATTTATTTTTAAGAAAATTAAATTCTGTCACATTTGGGGTTAAATACTCTATTCCTGACAGCCATTTAATTTTGGTCTTCTCTTTGGCTGCAGGATCATATATGATCTTTATTGCTTTTTGTTTTAAAATATTTAATGAAAAAGCAATTGTCTCTCTTGGAATCTCATTTTGGATTAAACAATAATCAATATCTTTACCGTGTTCTTTTAAAAACTTTTTAACTAATGCTTTACTATGTAAGCCATTTGCTCCTGAATTAGAAACTATTTTGTTTTCGCCAAAACGATTGACTTCAATAAATGCATGTCCGGTGTGTGCATTTTTATGTATGTAATAGCCTTTAATATTAAATTCATTAAACCTTTTTTCAATTTTTTTACCTTCGCTGTCATTACCAATCGAGGTTGAAAAAAACACATTCTGCTCTGACAACTTAGCTGCAGCTACCGCTTGATTAGCACCTTTACCTCCATAGTAGTAGTTTAAACTTAAAGCCGTTTGAGTCTCCCCGGGTTCAGTAAAATGATCTACTTCATAAACTGTATCTATATTTGAGCTGCCAATAACTGCAATCATATTTTCACTTCCTGATTCTTATTTTAATTTAACCCAACTAATATTTCTATCATAGATAAAACCAAGACCCTCAGTTAGTTTAATCGATTTTTTGTTATCTGGTTCTATATTTAAATAGATCATTTCATCCATATCTCTTTTTTTATTTACTAAGTATCTTCCAATATCTCTTGCATATCCATTATTCCTATAATCCGATAGAACATGGAGAAAACCTAAAGATTTATCATCATGTGTTAAACCCCAGGCTACCAATTTGCCATCAACTCTTATCGCAGCTGTGGGACCATCTTCCATCCTTTTTAACAAAAGGTTATGAGATAGATATTCAGAATAGTTAGAGTGCTTTAGAATTACTTCTATATCATTTTCTCCTAAACTACTTACTTTATTTACAGGTTCTTTTAATTTAGCATCTTTAGGAAAATAATATCTTCTAGTATTTAACATCCATTCTACTTCATTATTATCTGTTAGTAATTGTAACATCCAGTCTTCCACACTTGCGAAATATTTTGTTTTTAACTCATTGTTCAATAATAAAAATTTGAGTTCATCCAGATCTTTACTAGAAGTATAAGCCCAGAGATGATCACTTTCTGCGATGATAATATATGAATTACCTTTGTTTAGTAACTTTTTAATTTGGTTATTTTCAACAAAACCAATTGTACTCATATTTCTTATTGGATCTTTTTTTAGTTTTTCTAATAATTTTGTTTTATCCATTTATACCACCTATTTTATTAAATATATCATAATAAAATGAAAAATACTGCCAGCCAAGACAAACAAGTGCCAAATAGAATGGCTGTATTTAAAGCCCTTGCTCTGAAGAGCATAAAACAATATTCCTACAGTATAGAACAAACCACCAATAATCAAATAGACCAAGCTTAAAGTACTTAAAGCTACAATTATAGGTTTAATTATAAATATTATTGTCCAACCCATCAGCAAGTACATTATTACACTTATTATCTTTAATTTATTTATGAAAAAAACCTTAAATATTATTCCCAGTAAGGCTACCGACCAAATTGTAATAAATATTGTCCAACCCAGTCTTCCTTGGAGGGCAACTAGAGCAATCGGAGTATAAGTTCCTGCTATCAGTAAAAATATGGAGGCATGGTCAAACTTACGCAAGTATTTCTTTGTCTTTTGCATAGGTATCCCATGGTATAATGTTGAAGAAATATAGAGAATTATTAATGTACTTCCATATATTATATAGCTCAACAACTCATGAAACTGACTTGATTGATAATGAGTTATAATTAAAAATACTAGCGCGAAAATACCAAAAATAATTCCTAAACCATGAGTAATAGCATTTGTAATTTCTTCTCCTTTAGAATATTTTATATGATCACTCATTTTCAGCCTCCTTAACTCTCCTTTTTATATAACAGAAAAACTAAAATATGTTCTTAAATTTATTATAACAGATATATAGATAAACCTCATTAATTATCGGTTAATTATTTTTTTAATTTGTTACTTATATATTATTTTGACCATCAAATATATCTTGATAGCTATTTAATATTTCTTTATACCGGAAACAATCGGTTAAATGATCATTAATTACTCCAACGGCCTGTAAGTAAGCATAAATTGTTACTGAACCGACAAATTTAAATCCTTTCTTTTTTAAGTCGGCAGTAATAGTTTTTGATAACTGACCTTCAGCAGGTACCTCTGACATATCCTTCCATTCATTTACTACAGGTTTATAATTAGTAAAAGACCAAAGATAATTTGCAAATGTACCATGTTCAGACTGTACTTTTAAAAATTGCTTGGCATTATTAATAGAAGCATCTATTTTCAATTTATATCTTATAATATCTTCATTATTTAATAATTTTTCTCTTTTGTTTTTATCGAAAGAAGCTATCTTTTCAATATCATAATTTTCATAAGCTTTTCTATAGTTTTCTCTTCGTTTCAAAATTGTAGACCAACTCAAACCAGCCTGTGCTGTTTCCAGGATTAAAAACTCAAATAATGTTCGATCGTCAAAAACAGGTAATCCCCATTCCCTATCATGATAATCTATATATTGCTGACTGCTTTCACACCATGGACATCTTTTCAAATAATTTCACCTCAATATCAATATTGCTTTTTCATACTAATTATTAGTTCTATAACATCTTATGAATTCCTTTTTTGTTAAAAAAAGCCCATCCTTTTAAAGATGGGCTTCATATCAATTATTGACCTTCATAAATTAGACTAACATCAGCATGTCGGGCTTCAATATTTAGTTCCTTATTTCCAGAGCCAAGTCTGCCTTTGATATTTTTTGTATTTCCATCTTGTGTTCTACTTAAATTCAAGTCAGACCTAAGATCACCATATTCGGTACTTACATCAACGTTTAAGTCCTGTAAATCTTCAACCATCCAAATTTTCAAATCTGCATAACGAGTATTAATATTAAGGCTATTACTTAAACTTTCAATGTTTACTTCTCCATATTCAACATCTCCATCTATCTCACCCATTATTTCATCTAGTGTAACCCCCATATATCTAACATCTACATCTAATTTTCCCTCAAGTTGCTCTATATCAGCTCCACCATATCTGCCTGTTAAAACTGTATCAGCATTTATATTTTCAAGAGTGCTTTGAGCATAAGCTGTTTTTAAATTAAGTTTTCCCTGTAAATTTTTGAATTTATTTATATTATAGGAAGTATTTATTGTAAGCTCTCCATCTAAATCTGATAAGGAGAGACTACCATAATCATTTTTAATATCTATCTTTCCATCTACAAAGTTAACTATAGTTTCACTGTATCTAGAAACCAGATTAAGGCCTGCATTAAAATCTTTGACTTTCACTCTACCGTATTTATTAGCTAAGTCTAGATAGATATCTTTTGGGGCCTGGATATCAAACAATACCTCCACACCTTTAATATTATCTGGTTTTGGTTTAGGACGATCTACATATAGTTCAAACTCTCCACCAGAAACATTATATCCAACATTTATATTATTCATATATTTTTCTGCTGCTTCTTTATTTGCTGAATAAATTTTCACTTCATAACTTACATCAATACTATTACTTTGATGTCCTTTAATATCAATTGATCCTACTTCATTATCTAAAATTAGTTCTTCTAAACTTTCTGAACTATAAGTCAAATTAGACCTATTGACTGCAGTTGGATTTTGTCGTTCTGTATTAATTCCTGATGATTGATTTAAGTCGTGCATTGAATCAGTTTCAAACTGAAGGAACAAATCTGCAACTGGATCTTCATCATTGATCCTAAAATCTATTACCATAATTACCACGAGGGCAATTAAAATTAAGGCAACTATTCTTTTTCTTTTCATTTTAAATCACTCCTAAACATCTAATTGTTTTTCCAAGATCCAGGATCCTGTGAAAAAGAATCCTAACAACACTATCACTATTGCAATTATGGGTCCACTACCTATATATACTGTAGCTGCTTCTTGACCATAAGGACCAGACCACATAATACCAACCGGTATATCAGGTAACCAGTTAAATAGCCTTGCAACAAAGCCTGAAATTCTTCCTAAAAGATAATGGCTGAGTCCAAATACTACAATACTGACTAACCATTTGAACTTATTGAAATAGCAGCTAACTAGATATGAGAATTGACTCATAATATATGGTATAATACCTATTGCCATATAAATTAATGCAGCTATAACTATCATCCAAGGTGAATAACTTTCTGCCATTTGTCCTGGTATTTCACTCATTAGAGTGCTAAAATGTTGTCTATGGAAAAGGAGATGTAATCCAACTGTATATAGAGTTAATATTATATAGACTATTCCACTTGCTGCTAATTTTGATGATACTATTTCATATCCTTTTCGAGGTAATGATTTTAATAAATATATTGTATTACCTTTCCATTCTTGTCTAAAACTTTGATAACCTTGGACTAACATGATCAATGGTAAAATACCAAGAGGTATAAAACCGAGTCCAAATGTCATACCTAAAGGCCATCTATTCATTCTAGTTATTAGAAATATCTCCCAAGCTGTTACTAATAACCCAGATACCAAAATGGTAAATAACATACTCCGCATTTCTTTTTTAAATAGTGAAATCCAGCCTCTCATTTGAATACCTCCCTTACTAATTCTTGTACCGATTTATTTCTTTCAGCTCTTAAATCATCTGTATTACCTTCTAATAAAACCTTACCTTCTTCTAGAAATACTACATGATCAAAAAATCTTTCAGCTTCAACTACTTCATGAGTTGAAATTACAATTGATTGAAAATCTGATTCATATTCACTGATCAAGCTTTCAAGGATTCTAGCTCTAGAATTGGGATCAATTCCGGAGAGAGGTTCATCTAAAATTAATAATGGAGCATTTCGGGCTAATACTAAGACTAATTTAAATCTTGCCACCATCCCCTTAGATAAGGCCTTTATCTTTTGTTCTAAACTTAAATTCATAAAATCCAGAAGTTCTTCTGCCTTTTTTGTACTAAAATCTTTGTATTGATTCTCAAAGAAATTTATAGCTTCTTTTATTGTCATCCAATCATAAAGATGATTTATTTCAGGCAGAAAAGCTATATGGTCCATTAACCTTTTTTCTTCTAAATCACTTATTTTAACTTTTCCTGAATCTTCAACTACCAAACCAGTTATTATTTTCAAAAGAGTTGATTTACCGCTTCCGTTAGGTCCAACTAAACCTGTGATCTTTCCTTTAGGAAAACTCACACTTATCTCATCTAGTGCAAGTGCCCCCGGATATTTTTTACTTAAATTTTTTATTTCAACTGCTGTTTCAGTCATTTTTCATCCTCCTCCCAAATTCTTCTTTCAATAAGTTAATAACTTCTTCTTTTTTAAATCCAATAGAAATCATCTCATCAATAAATCTTTTTACCGCCGCATGAGCCATTTGTTCATTTATTTGTTTTATCACTTTATCATCATCCTTTATAAAAGTGCCTCGTCCTCTTTTAGTTTCTACCAAATCCAAAAGTTCCATTTCTCGATATGCTCTTTGTATTGTATTAGGATTAACCTGAATTTCTTTTGCCATTTCTCTTTGAGAAGGTAATTTGTCTCCAGGTTCTATTTCACCTCGAGCAATCTTCTTTTTTATTTCATCTATTACTTGTTCATATATCGGTTTAGATGCATCAAAATCTATCTTCATTTGCTGCCTCCTTCCATATTGTTTTAGTGCACTACTTATCTAATGCACTATTAATATAACACGTATTTAATAATGTGTCAAGCACTTTTTAAAAATAATTTAAAATAAAAATAACCACACAGTATTAAAACCGTGTGGTCAGTAGTTTCGAACTGATTATTTGTTATTTTATTAATGTTTATTAATAAATGTCATTGCTACTTTGGCGGCTTCTCTCGGCATTTTCATCCAGCCGTAAGCGTGTGGAAACCCTTTTAAAACTTTTATTTCATAACTACCAGTCATTTCACCAAATGCATTGACAGACTCTTGAATTTTTTCATTATCCCATTCTGTTTTACTGGGCAGAAATAAAACTGGACAGTTTATATTTTTATAATATTTATCAAACTTAAAATAATAATAGTTTTTCATATACTGTTTAGATACATTAATAGGATAACATGAAGTAAATCTACCCTCTTCATCTTTACATATATTATTTTCTATGTAATCCTCAAAATACTTATTCCATAACCCAGCTTTTTGGTAAAATCTTTTTTGGGTTTCTAAATATTCTTCTTTAGATTTATAATATTCACCTTTTCTTTTATCTATTTCAGCTATCTTTTTTTCTATTTTCTCTTCAATTTCTTCTTCAGTACCATCTAATAATCCATATTTACCAAATTCATTATATAATGCACCTTCACAGATAATTGCTTTGACTTTATTAGGCTGTTGAGCAGCTAAAACAGTCCCTATCTCAGCTCCTAGTGAACTTCCTATAATATAATACTTATTTACTTCTAACTCTTCTAATAATAGTTTTATATCCTCTGTCATTTCTTCGATATGATAACCCTCTTTTGGTTTTGAGGATTTACCATGACCTCTAAGATCAGGTGCAATCACTCTAAAAGCATTTTCAAAATATGGTAAAACCCCATTCCAAATTTGTTTGTTACCAGAACCAAAGTGTAAAAATAGTACTACAGGTTCACGTAGGTTATTATACTTAACACTTAAATCAATATTGTTTTCTAAATTAATAAACTCTTCTTCCATAACTTTTCCTCCTTCTATATTCTAATATACCATTTAATTGAAAAGGGCTCCTTTTAAGTATATAATATTATATATAGAAAGAAAAATAAATGGGGTGTAATTAATGAAAAAATCTATCAATGTTATGCTGCTTTCACTGGTTATTATACTTTTAATCCCAGTTACTTTATCTGCATCTTCAGACTTAGACATAGATTTCTTTGCACGAATATTCAATGTTGAAGATGATAAATTAGATTATTTCACTAAATTTGATATATCTAATGATAATTTAAGCACAATTTTTTACCTATACTCTAATGGTGGTCGGACTATTTCAAAAAATCAATTTGAATATCTCGCAAATAACCAATATAATTGGCGGGAATTAAGTATCTACTTCGGTCTACCTCCTATTATGTTTGAAGATAAATTAGTAAAGTTAAGAAGACCCCAAAGAAATAGAATGCAAGTCCCGTTTAATAAAAAACATTATAAAAATAGTCGCAAAACTAAAAATGTTGAAGAAAAAATTAATATGAGTCCTGGAAAGTACGAATATTATTATAGAAATAAAGATCGTAATATAGAAGAAAAAATAGAAGTTAAACAAAATAAATATGAATACTATTATAAGAGCAATAAGATGGAAGAAAAACTATCTGCACACAATCAAACTAATAACTATGAATACTATTATAAAAACTTTAAGACCGGTAAAGAAATTAAAAAAGAAGGGCAAGGAAGACTAATAAATTCTGAAAAAATATATAGCGAATTGAGAGAAGAATATGAAAAAGAAGAAGATAAAAAAGATAGTGAACAAGATGTTGGTAGTTCAATCCAGTTTGATTTTAAGATAAGATTTAGTTTTTAAAATCAATATTAAAAGTCTTTATCACCAAAAATTAACACTGTTTTATTTTATGAAAAATAATATAATACAAAAAATAAACGGCTTACGCCCTATATAATTAAGGGGGTTAGCCGTTTGTTTTTTATAATAAAATACCACTTATTTATCCACGAGATTAGTTATAACTTAATCTATATCTTTTTATCTTATAATATGGACTTACCTTTGGATTTTTAACCGCTGATCTTTAATTCTCCTCGATTAGCAATATTATTCTCAAATGCGTTTTCTCTTAATTTTAAATATAATTCTGCATTTGTTGAATCATAGTATGGCTGTACGAAAAAGACTCCAATCCCAAAGAACATTGCCCCTAAAATATACCAACCCAAAAATGATAAATCCAAAATGAAAATATCCCATTTTTCTCCGGCTGTCATCTGCCGACTTAACTGTAGAGCTCTCTTATGACTTAGATTTGGGTTATCTGCTAGAATATAAGGAACCATTCGATATGAATAAGATTTAATAATACCTGGTATTATTAATAATAAAGTCCACAAAAAGACATATATACTTCTTATTAACATAGTTTTAAAAACATTAATATAACTTTTTTCTTTAAATACATAACCTAAAAGTCCAATATCAGAACTCCCCTGAGATAATTCTATAAAATATTTTCTCCCCCCAACTTCAAGTATATATCCTATAAATATTCTTAATATTATCAACAATAGAATTACTGCACCAATTAAAAAAATAAATTGTGAATCAATATTTACAAAACTTCCTCCACCAGATCCACCGGCCCCACTTCCTAATTCACTTCGGTTATGACTACCACCCGTTATTAAGATTATTAAACTCACTAAAAAAGCTGGCCAGTAGTTCCCTTTCAAAACACCCTTTGCTTTCGTTTTCAACTTAGATCGCTGCCACATTTATATCACCTTCTTTTATTATTTACATAATTATACTTCTCCTATTCCCTTAAATTTCCTTTATAATTATGTAATTTTTCTAATGAAAACCTGACAAATATTGCTGAAGTGAAAATAATTAAATAATAGAAGATACTAAAAAATTTGAATAATATAAATAATTTTCCTATTATTAATACATTTTATTTGTTACACATAAAATAAAGGCCCCCTCTTTTGAACTTGTTAGGAGCCTTATTAAATAAAAATATTCTTTTTAAGTAATATCCTTTTTGGAAATATTTAATTCTTGCCATCAAACAATAATTTACTCTGTGGTATTCTTTTTAAAATAAATACTGAAAGGGGAGCCAACAATGCTCCGATTCCTAGCATTACAAAAGGTAATCCCCAATTAGTCATCATAATTGTTTTATCAACACCAGAATTTGTGATTTCTAAAATTTTTCCAAATACATAAGGAGAAATTATTGTCATAAAATAACCTGCAGCAGATTGTATACCTAACGCTGTAGCAGTAAAATCAATAGTAATCATTTCAGTTAATGTAGCTTTATATATTGCGGAATCAGCCACAACCCAGAAGCCAATCCAAAATCCTATAATAACTACTAAAGTCAATGATTCACCATAAAGATAACCAAAAAAGAATTCTGCAATTAGACTAGCAAAAGAACATAACAAAATAGTCTTAACTCTGCCCCATTTATCTGCAATAATTCCTAAAATCCATACTGCCGGTGCTCCCAATAATATAATGAAAGCCGCAAGTTGACCACCTAAAACTGTAGCTTCACTTGCTGAATAACCAACAGCATAAGAACAAGCAACCATAAATGGCCCTATCCAGCCCCAAAATGCATAAAGTTCCCACATATGACCCATATATCCTGTAACCGCTAATGTAGGCCCTTTATAACTTCCTTCTGGTGCTGGCCTTGTTTTTTTATTGATTTGTTTTTCAGTTTTACTTTTTTGGAAACCATTTTCTTTTTCTTCTACAAGGAAAAACATTATATAAGCTGCTATAAAGACAGGGACAGAAGTAGCTAAAACCCCCATTTCCCAACTGTACATACTGGCCAAAGGAGCTGCTACAAAATAACCACCTGCATAGGCTGCCGTTAAAGCTCCTGTATATGCACCTACAGCCTTTCCTCTTTCTTCTGGTGGAAACCAATCAGATAATAACGCCATACCAGGTGCATAAATTGCCCCCGCTGATAGCCCTGTCAGTAGTCTTAATATTAATATACTATAAAAACCGTTTGCTAACCATACAAACAAAGTAGAAAATATGCCTGTAAGAAGAGTAGCCCAGGCTACTACATTTTTTTTGCCTATTTTGTCAGCCATCCATCCCGTAATAATTACGGTAATAACATAACCAAATTGAAATATGGATAGAATAATTCCAATTGCTCCTGCACCTAAATTAAAATCTTCAACTATATAACTAGAAACAGCTGAAAAATTATACCAAGGTAAATACCCCAGGATCATTGAAATAACCATTAATAATAATATTTTGTCTCTTTTTTTCATATATAACTACTCCCCATAATTTTTATTCCTTAGAGTTTATATAAAAGAGAGGCTCTCATAAGTTAATTATGAAAGCCCCTCCTACTTATATTTTATCTTTAAATTATTAAGCTGCTACTTCATCTTCTTCAAAATCCCATGGATGTTTGTTAATATAACTATCCGCAAAAGGAATATAGATTGATAGAATTCCAAAGACAGCGAGTGACATTTGATACCATAGTAAAGGTATAACATCTATTGGTCCTACTGCTCCTTGAGTTAATCCCATTACCATAAGTATTTGGGCTCCATAGGGTAATGCCCCTTGCATTACACAGGCAAATATATCTAATAAACTTGCTACCCTTCTTGGATCAATTTTAAATTTATTGGAAATATTTTTAGCAATTGGTCCATTGATTATAATAGATACTGTATTATTAGCAATTGCAGCATCTGTTAAGGCAACTAATGCTGAAATACCAAGTTCTCCTGATTTTTTACCGCCTACTCTTTTTTCAATTGCATTAACAATATACTTTATACCACCTTCTTTTAAAATCATATACGCTAGTCCTCCAGTAATTAATGAAACCAGAAAAACATTTTGCATAGAAGTAAAACCAGCATAAGCTTCTTTGGTTATTGATAGTAAAGTTAAATCTCCAGTAAATAATCCTATCGCTCCTGAGAGAAATATCCCACTGGTCAAAACAGCAAATACATTCATTCCACCCACAGCAAATATTAAAACAAATAGATATGGTATAATTTTAATAAAACTATATTCATATGTAGCTCCTGGTAGTGCCTCTGGAGATCCCGAAAATATAAATAATAACACTATTGTTACTATTGCTGCTGGAACTGCAATAAATAAGTTGATTCTAAACTTATCCTTCATTTCTACATTTTGCGTTGCGGTAGCTGCTATTGTGGTGTCAGAAATAATAGAAAGATTATCTCCAAACATTGCACCACCAATTACTATAGCCATTACAAAAGCCATACTCATATTAGCTTGTTCAGCTATACCTATAGCTATTGGTACTACTGCAGCCATCGTACCCATAGAAGTACCTGTAGAAATAGAAATAAATGCTGTAATTAAAAACAATCCAACAGCTAAAAACTGTATTGGTACTAAAGACATACCGAGATTTACTACAGAGTCTACTCCTCCCATTGCCTGAGAAACTGAAGAAAAAGCACCTGCCAGCAAATAAATAGTACACATAGTTAAAATATTTTTTTCACCCATACCAGCAAGAAGTGTATTCATCTTTTCATTTATTGAACCTTCAAACATAATAAATGCAATTACGACTCCGATAGATACAGCAATCGGCATCGGAAATTGATAAAACGGATTATCTGCTCCTCTATTCAATAAAACGATACCTGTAAGCAGGAACAAACCTAAGAATATAAGAAAAGGTAATAATGCTTTCGCATTAGGCTTTATGTCTTCATGATTTTTAAGTTTCACCACTACTCAACTCCTTGTTATTAGTTTTAATTTTCTTCAATCTCAATCATCTAAATAACTTTCTTATGTTTATCTAAACTTTAATACTCTTTTCCTCAGTTAGATACCATTTTTTTAGATTACTTGCCATATTCAGTCTTTTCTTGGCAAATTCATAAGCCGCTTCCCAATTAGTTATATTTTTTTCTTCTGCTATTTTCATGACTTCTTCCATATTATCAGCAATTTTAGCCACACTATTATATGCCGCCTCTTTAGTATAACCATATTCATTATATTGTTGGGAATTATTAATTACTCCACCAGCACTCATAATGAAGTCCACTCCATACACAATACCATTTTCTTCTAACATTTTACTATGAAGTTCAGGATCTTTTAGTACATTATTGGCAGAGCCAGCTACTAATTCACATTTAAGTCTTGGAATAGTATCGTCGTTTAATATTCCACCCAAAGCACAGGGAGCAAATATATCCATATCTACATCGTATATTTTTTCGGGAGCTACTCTTTCAAAATCAATCCCTTTATCCTCTACTTTTTTAAGGCTTTCTTCATTAATGTCACTAATATATAGTTTAGACCCTTCTTCAGATAAATATTCAGCTAATCTCCAACCAATACTACCTGCTCCTTGTATTCCTATTGTTTTATTACCTAGATCAGATTCACCAAACACTCTTTCTGCCATTCTTTCAATTGTTTTATACACCCCATACGCTGTCGCACCTGAAGTGCTACCTGCTCCACCATAATATCTCGGGAGTGCTGTAACATGGTCGGTTTCTTTCTTTACAGTCACCATATCATTTTCATCAGTACCGACATCCACACCTGCTATAAAGCGACCAGCTAATCCATCTACAAAACGACCATAAGCTCTAAGAAGAGCTTCATCTTTTTCTTGATCAGCATCGCCAATAATTACAGCTTTACCCCCTCCAAAATTGATACCTGCTGCAGAGTTTTTATAAGTCATTGCACGGGCAAGCTTTAAACAATCTTTTAAGGCTGCCTCTTCATCTTCAAACATCATCATTCTAGTACCACCAAATGCAGGGCCTAATGTAGTGTCATGTATTGCTACTATTGCCTTTAAACCAGATTGTTTATCATAACCATAAGCAACTTCTTCAAACTCATCGCTTTCTATTAATTTAAAAATATTACTCATAATTTTCACCTCTCATAAAATATAATTGTTCGATTATGCATACTTATTTTTGATATTTTTTACCTACTTTTTTTATACGAATTTTTATGATATAATCATAATGAGATTCATTGCAAATGCCAAGCTAAAGGGTTACCTCCTTTGGCTTGGTTTTTTTATATTGGTCCCTATATTCATCACCTCCTTTTAATTATTGGTTATAATTTAAAACAATTTTCCTCATTATTAAATTATGGTTTTGGAATAAATAAATCATTAGGACCTTGTTCTGAAACTTTTATCTCAGGATTGTTTTTTTCGATTAAATTAATTACAAATTCTGCCCATTTTATCTTTTTCCTCATTAAATCCATTTGATGACCTACATCTGCCCAAGGAGAATATCCTTCAGTGGATGAAGTCTCTGGCTCAAATTTAAAGTAACAGGGAGAACATAGCCTTGCTACATCTACGCCATCATAAAATCTATTTGTTCCTCCAAAAGAATTGAATGTCCAAATATAGAAGTCAATTGGTATATCTACTGCTTTTCTTATTGAAGATAACATAGGCAAAGAAAGATCAGCTATAGGATTAAAGGAACTAGCTCCCAAATCTTCCATCACTTTACCTCCTGGAGCTGCACTTACACCAGTCCATACTGACATTTTAATAGCTATATCCTTAGGTAGATTACCCTGTTCTTGCATCTTTTTTACTAACCATAAAAGGCCTCTATCTACAAACATAAAACCTCTTATTCCTAAATCATACATTCTCATGATATCAGCTATGAAATTTCTGAGTTCATCAGAACCTCTATGCTGCATACCAGTTCGCATACCTTCAGATGAGAAATATTGTCTTCCACTATCCCTACCGTTTCTAGGACCAGCTACTCCGATAACTTCCATCTCTTCCTCGGCAGCCATTTGTGCAAAATATTTTATTTCTTCATCATCGTAGAGATAACCTCCACCAACAAGAGAAATCAATCTATGTACTGGTACATTTCTTTTGTTTTTTTCATCAATTAATGCCTCTAAAACTTTAGGACCTTCAACACCAGACATTTCAATTCTATAATGTGCTCCATCAGGAAATCTTTTTTCACTGTCTGGTAAATCATAATTATCCCTTCCTGGTATCCCGGCTTCTTCCATATACTTTGAAACTTTATCTAATTTCATGCTATTCCTCCTTGAAATAATATTTTAACCTTTTCTTATCAAAATCCCTATTTAAAATTCTTTAAATAATCTTTCGAACTTTTCTTTACTTTCCTTTATATGATAGACATGCTCATCTTTTGGAAATTCTTCATTTTTGACATCCTCAATATATTCTTTAAAAGCCTTTATTTCTATTTCTGCTACATCAGCATATTGTTTCACAAATTTAGGTGTGAACGCTTGAAACATTCCTAGCATATCTCCACAAATTAAGAGTTGTCCATCACAAGGTAGACCGGCTCCAATTGAATAGACTGGTATATCTAATTTATCAGTTATAAATTCTGTCACTTCTGGTGGAACAGCTTCTAAGAGTATTGCTTGTGCACCTGCACCTTCTACTGCTAGTGCATCTTTTATAAGACCTCTTGCGCTATCAACTGTTAATCCTTGAGCTTTAAATCCTCCTAATTGGCCGGAACTTTGTGGTGTTAAGCCAATATGTCCAAATACTACTATTCCTGCCTCAGAAATTGCTTTTATCTGACTAGCTACTCTTTCACCTCCCTCCAATTTTATTGCATCCATATCAGCTTCTTTTAAAAACCTTGCTGCACTTTCTACTGCCTTTTCATCTGAAACTTGATATGAACCAAAAGGCATATCACCTATACAGAAAGTATTAGGCGCTCCCCTCCTTACATCTTGGCAATGTGCTATACAATCTTCCATGGTTACAGGTATTGTACCCTTATAACCTTTAACTACCATTCCTAAAGAGTCTCCTACAAGAATCATATCCATCCCCGCTTTTTCTGCAAATTGGGCTGTCGGAAAATCATAAGCAGTAATCCAAGCTACTTTTTCATCTTTGTCTTTCATTTCCATAAAATCTAAAATAGTCTTTTTCTTAGCCATTTTAATCCTCCTTTTAATTTTGCTAATTATTATATAAACCCTAACTTGCTAAGGTTTATAACCTAAATCTTTAGAAATCTTTCGCGCTGCATATCGAAGTTGACCTTTTTTATTCTCTAATTTTTCATTTTTAAGTCTAGATACAAGAGTAGTAATACTTATTGCAGCTATATTTTCTCCGCCCCCGTTATAAATTGGTGCAGCTATACATCTCATATCTTCCAATAACTCTTCATTATCTACTGCATATTCTTGATCTTTTATCTTTTTTAATTCTTTTTTTAGTTCTTCATAGTCAGTAATTGTATGGTCAGTCTTTTTGGTTAGTTCTTGGTCTTTATAAATATTATCAATTTTTCTTTCAGATAAATTAGCTAATAATACCTTACCTAATGCTATACAATGAGGTTCTAATCTAGTACCTATTTGGGCACCAATTTGAAATCCTGACGACGGCATATATTTATCGAGTAGTAAAACCTTTCCATTATCTAATATACCTAAATTAACTGTTTCTTTAATTTTATCAGCTAAGTCTTCCAAATAAGGTCTAGCTACTACATCCAATTTGGTGTTTTTCCTGACTTTGGTGCCCAATTCAAATAAATGTATACCTAATTCATACTTATTATTAACTTTATTGACAAAATCATATTGCTCCAATGTTTTTAACAATCCCGAAATAGTACTTTTCGGAAAGCCAAGTTCTTCTGTTAATTCTTTTAATGTAACATTATTTTCTTTATCACTCATATAATTAATAATTGTTAAAGCCTTAGCAACTGATTTAATTTCTGCCTCATTAATTTTATTTAAATATTTATCACTATTAATAGCTATCGCCTCCTAAAATTATTATATTGTTTATTCGATAATGTCGTATATAATTTGTTATTGTCGTTTCTATAATATGGTTTCAAGATTTTTGATTAAATTCCTGCTTGTTTTTTTAATTTTTTTAATATTTATTCTTTTATTCTATATAACTAGAAAAAGGCCGCCTGTAAGGCGACCCATATCAAAACATATTGTATCTATTTAGACGGAATTTTTATATAAAAACTAACACCTTTATTTTCATTTTCTACCCAAATCTCTCCCTCATGAAGTTCTATTATGAATTTAGAAATGGCTAAACCTAAACCATATTCCCCGTCTTTTCCTTTTTGAAACTTTTTAAATATTTTTTCTTTGTTTTCTTCTTTAATCTTCGGCCCATCATTATAAACTTTTATTAATATCTCTCCATCTTCTTTATATAAATTAACTTTAACCTTATTTTCAGCATATTTTAACTGGTTATCAAATAAATTATCTAATACTACTTCTATTTTTTCTCTATCACATTGTAAAGAAAGCTCTGTTAAATCTAGTTCCCAGTCCATTTCTACATTGCGCCACTCGAATCTATTTACTTTCTTTAAAATTAGTTCATTTAATTTTACCTTCTCTAATTGAAGAGATTGATTAGCTAAATGATCCATCTTAGTTATATTAAGAAGGGAATTAACTCTTTTTTCCATCTTAAATGTTTCATCTTCCATATTCTTAAGTGTTTTATCCATCTCCTCTTTTGGAATTATTCCATCCATAAGAGACTGTATATAACTTCTAATAACCATAATAGGAGTTTTCATTTCATGGGAAGCTTCTTGTAAAAATTCCTGCTGTTTTTCGTTTCTTTCAATAAGTTGTTTACGCATCCAATCTATAGTTTTACCTAATTTACCTATCTCATCATTTCTATTTAAGTCTACAGGAACATCCCATTTTTTATTAGCAATATTTTTAACTTTACCTTCTAATTTTTTAAGAGGTCTGGTTAAATATCTAGTTAATAAAAACGACGCTAACCAACTTACTGCTGTAATTATAATTAATAATTTTATCAGTTGGTTGAATATAATTTCTACAAGATTATCCCGGTAAGTACTTGAGATATAGGAAACTAAATAGAAAGGATTCCCCTCTATATTTACTTTCCTGATTAAATAAAACAATTCTCTTTCATCAAGCTTATGCTCATAATTTTTAACTTCTCTTGATTGTTTAAGAGCATCTTGCACAAATAATTCTCCATATTGAACTGGTGTATTACTTCCAACCATCATCCCTTCTGGAGTTATTAAAGTATGCCTGACTATTCGAAAAGGAGGGGTATTAAGTCTGTTATTTTCTTTAGGAATAGAAAAATAATTGTCAAAAAGTTCTTCTTCAAGATTACCATAGTTTATTAAGTATTCCTGTGCATCTTCTAGACGGGCATAAGTTTCCCTTGTAAAGGAACTTCGTAAAATTATAGGAATAATTATGGATATAATAATAGCAATGCCACCTAAAATTACACCCAATATTATCCAGATTTGTATTGAAAGGGGTTTATCTTTTAAATTAAAACTCATTCTTCCACCATCCGGTAACCATGACCATAAATAGTTTCTATCTTTAACTCCGGTAATTTTTTCCTTAATCTTCTAATTAAGTCATCAACTACACGGTCTGATCCAAAATAATCTCTTCCCCAAACATTGTTTAAAATTTGTTCTCTTGTTAAAGCATGTGATATATTATTAAGAAAATATTGTAATAAGTCAAATTCTCTTGAGGTTAGTTCTATGATTTCTTCTCCGTTATTTTTTATTTTAACATTCCTAGCTTTTAGATTAATTATATAATCACCATATTCTATAACTTTCTCTTTTTCACCATCATCATAAATCCTTTTAAAGAGATTTTTAATCCTAATAATAAGTTCTCGCGGTGAAAAAGGTTTTGCGATATAATCATCACTACCTTTTTCTAAACCAGTTATCCGATCTAAATCTTCATCTCGGGCAGAAATAAAGATAACGGGAACTTCTGGATCATTTTCTTTGATTTTATCAATTAATTCAAAACCATCTATATCCGGTAACATTATATCTAAAACCCATAAGTCCGGTTTTTCTTCGATAGCTTTTTCAGCCGATAACCCATCTTTAAAAGATTTTACACTCCAGTTTTCATTTTCAAGATAGGAAGTTAATATTGAATTTAAGTTTTTATCATCTTCTACTAAATATACTTTATAGGACATGCTCTCACCCTCTAACTATCATTTTCTATTCATAACTTAATGCATCAACCGGATCTAGTTTTGAAGCTCTATAAGCAGGATAGATACCAAAAAACATCCCGACAACTAGTGAAAATGAAAAAGCCAATGCGATTATTGAAATGGACATGATAAATGGCCATCCTCCAACTTGAGCTATGAAATAGGCAGCTAAACCACCTACTATTATACCTATAATACCACCAACACTACTTAATGTTAAGGATTCAATTAAAAATTGGAATAATATATCTTTCTTTTTAGCACCGAGTGCTTTTCTAATTCCAATTTCTCTAGTTCTTTCTGTTACTGAAACCAACATAATATTCATAATACCAATCCCACCAACTAATAATGATATTGCAGCAATACCTATTATCATCAATTTCATAGTATTAGTAGCATCATTAATTGTGGTTAATAACTGGTCCTGACTAAATATATTATATTCATCATTTTCCGATATATAATTATCGAGTAAATATTTAATCTCATCTAAAGCCTGGTTAGCAGTTTCGCTTGAATTGGCCTGTGCTACGAAGTTACTTACATAATTACTATTACTTATTTTATTCATGAAAGTAGTAATCGGTATATAAGCTTGTCCATTTAGATTACCTGTAATTCCACGTCCTTTGTTTTCCATAACTCCAATAACTTTAAAAATATGGGTGCGATTATTAATATTATACTTTATATTTTGGCCTACGGGGTCAGATTCCGGGAATAATTCTGCAATTAGATCTGAGCCTAGTACTATAACATTTGTACTGTTTTTTACATCATAATCAGTAAAAAATATTCCTTGAGCAGGATAATATTTATTTATTGCTTGATAATCTTCTTCGGTCCCGACTACATTTGCTCGAAAATTATTATTCCCTTTGATAAATAATCCACCAGCACTTCCAGTAGGTACTACCCTTTTTACATGTGGACTATTCTTTTCAATTTCTTCACCTAACTGTAATGTAAATAGATCAGTAGATGATCTACTTATGCTTCCACCCCACCCCCTACTTACTCCCGGACTAATATTTATTAAATTTGAACCAAGATCAGAAATTTGTGAAGTTATCTGGGCCTGAGAACCAGAAGCAATTGAAACAACCGCAATTACAGCACTAACACCTATAATGATACCGAGCATTGATAATAGGGTCCTTAATTTATTGGAATAAAGACTTTGAAAAGCAATTTTTATTGTTTCAAAAATCATGCTGGCACATCCTCTTTAATCCGACCATCTACAAGTTTAATCGTCCGCTCTGCATATGCTGCTATATTATCTTCGTGTGTTACTAATATTATTGTATGTCCCTGATCATTTAATTTTTGTAAGAGATCCATAATCTCTTCACCTGTTTTTGTATCTAAATTACCGGTCGGTTCATCTGCCAATATTAAAGAAGGGTTATTTGCCAAAGCTCTAGCTACAGCAACCCGTTGTTTTTGTCCACCTGATATTTCATTTGGATAATGGTCCATTCTATGACCAAGTCCAACCTTTACTAAAAGGTCTTTTGATCTTTCAATTCTTTCTTTTTTACTCATTCCACTATATATTAAAGGCATTTCCACATTGTGAAGAACAGTAGATCTTCCCAATAAATTAAACTGTTGGAAAACAAAACCTACATCTTTATTTCTGATTTCTGCAAGTTCCTTTTCAGTTGCTTTTGAAATATCTTGTTTATTTAAACTATAATAACCTGAAGTCGCTTTATCTAAACATCCCAGGATATGCATCAACGTTGATTTCCCAGAGCCTGATGGCCCCATAATTGAAACCAGTTCTCCCTCATCAATCTCAAAAGAAACACCTTTTACAGCTTCAACCTCTATTTTACCATTTTCATATATTTTTGATATATCCTTTACTTTAATCACTTTAGTTACCTCCCATAGGAGGTCCTGAGAAATTATTTGACCCTCTTTGAACATTATTTGTATTACCTTTACCTGCACTATTTACAACTATTTTTTCACCGGCCTCCAGCCCGGACTGGACAACAATTTTTAATCCATTTGTTAAACCAGTTTCCACTTCTACTAATTCAGTTTCTTGATCAACAACTTTTTGCACCATTTTTTTACCTTCTCTATTAACAATTGCAGTTACCGGTATTATAATTTTGTCATTCACAAATTCTGTTATAATTTCCATGTCAGCTGATAACCCGGGTTTAAAGGAGTTATTAACTGAATCAATTAAAACTGTTATTGGAACTGTTACTACCCCACTGGTGCTTTCAGCTTTAGAACTAATTTCAGTCAACTGTCCTGTTAGTTGTAACCCAGGCAAAGCCTCCATGCTAATCTCTACGTCTTGTCCGACTTTAAGATTTGCTAATTCACTTTCATCAATGTTGGCTTTAACTTCATAATTAGTGTTGTCAATTAAAGTAGCCACTTTTTGACCGCTATTTATATAATCTCCTTCTTGCACTAACAATTCAGTTACAACACCAGAGTAGGGAGCTTTTAATTGTGTTTCTTGAAAATTTTCTTGTGCAATTTCATAATTTAACTTTGCTTCTTCAATAGCATTTTTTGAACCATTTATCTGTACATTTTGATAATTATTTTTTGCTCTTATTAATTCAAGCTTTGTTTTGTTATTTTTCAACTCAATTAATATATCACCTTGGGAAATGGTCTCTCCTTCTTCTATATTGACAGAAGAAACTGTTCCTGGAGTAGAAAAAGATAAAGCTTGTTCTTCAATTGGATATATATTACCACTGACCGGAATAGATTTTTTCATACTTCCTGTAGTTACTTCCATAGTATTATTTTCATCTATTGATTGCTTTTGGTCAACTAAGTTTTTTTGATAATATCTGGTATATCCAAAATATCCACCTGCAAATACTAAAATAACAAGGATTGCTATCAGTATTTTCTTTTTCATTAATGATGAACCTCCTGCACAACACTAGTTGGCTTTGTCATAATTAGTAATTCTAATTTATTTATAAATAAATTATCGTTAGCACGTTTTAAATTTACTTGAGCTGACTTTTTGTTCAACTTTTTATTTGTTAAAACTTCTTCTTCTATAGCTCCAGCTTTATATTGTCGAGTAATTATATCTGTTTCTTCAACTGCTTTTTCAAAAAGTATTTTGTTTTTCTTTACACTCATTTTGGCTAATTCTACTTTATCAATTAATTGTTGTAGACTCGATTCCGTTTCTAAATAAAGATTTTTTAAAGCGAGTTCATTATCTTCTATTGACTGTTTTTTATTTTCTACTTCTAACTCATTTACACCACTATCAAATATATTATAGTTTATATTTAAAACAGCAGAAAAATCGGTTTGACTGTTATAGCTACCCTCAACACTTACTTGGGGGGAATCCTCTTTTTGGAGCCAATTAAGTTCTTTTTTAAGATAACTTTTTTGATTGATATTAGTTATAAATTGACTACTTGATTTCATTATATTTTCTATTAATTGTTTTTTATTTAATTTATCTAACTCTATATTATTGGTTTCTTCTTTCAAATCAACTATTATTTTATTTTCCGTATTTAAAATAATATCATCATTTTTTTCTAATTGGAGACTATTCATTAAAGAAGTCTTTAATTGCGAATACTGATGTTCTGTTTCTTTTAAATTGTATTCTGCATCTTTTAAATCTGCTTCTCCCTGTAATAATTCTTGCTGTCCAGCTTCATTTATTTCAGCCTTTTCTTTTAATTCAGCATAATTATTTTCAGCAAGTTCTAATCTATCTTTTAAAATATTAAGTTCTTCTTCTAATCTTACCAATTGATAATATTTATTGAGCCATTCCTTGACTAATTTTGCTTTTAAAGTATTAAGTTCCTTTTTTTGCTGATTCAATTGATTATTTAATCTTATTAATCTTTTTATATTTTCGGAAGGTAAATTCGGATATATATTCATATTAACATTCATACCATAAATAACATCTGATCCATCAAAATCATAAGAAACTGTTGGATTAACATTTATATTATCCTCAGATAATTTTTTATTTAATGAAACATTAACTTTTTCATTAATCTGATTTATTTCAACAGTATCTTCTTCAATTAAAACTTTATTTAAATTTAAATTAGCTTGCCAATCACTACGTGATTTACCTAATTTAATATCTCGTTTTGTTGTTTCGATATCATTTTCTAATTGTCTTATCTCTAAATTGTTATTTAAACCCTTTGTAATCAATTCTTCTAAATTATATTCTGCCGCCTGTAGACCGGAGGTTAAGGACAATAGAGTTAATATTGCAATAAATAATATAACACTATATTTATTTTTCATCTTCTAACACCCCGGCTTTCGGATTCATAAACTGTTTAATGTTTTGGGCTTGAAGATAATACTGCATATATGAATTATATAGTTGATATTCAGACTGCAATAAGGAAATTTCTCCTTCATAAAGTTCATTATCTGTAATTAAACCAGATTTATTTTGTTCTTTTAAAATCTCATAGGTTTCTCGAGCACTCTTTATTTTATCTCGATGAAGTTTTATGTTGTTTTTTATATTACTTATTTGATTGGTTAGTTCCCTAGCTCTATTTTTTATATTCTGTTTTTGTTTATCTAACTCAAGTTCGGCAATTTCAACTTGATTATCTGTAACCTTTTTAGTCATTTCAGAAGAAGATGTTACTTCTTTTCTCTTCTGGTCTGTTTTTGCTAATTCATGATTTAATTTGGTTAATTTTAAACCCCAACTATTATTAAGAGCCTTTTCTTTAATTTCTTTTTCTTCTAAATTAAGATATTCAGGTTGATCTAATTCTGCAAGCTGTAAATCTATATCTTTATCAATACCTAAACTTACTTTAAATTCTGTTTTTAACTGCTCATATTCATTTTTAAGTTGTTCACGTTCCTGAATAAGGTCATTTAACTTTATCTGTTGTTCTAAAATATCTAACTGACTTTTTTCACCAACTTCATACTGGGCTTCAACTTCATTTAAGCGATTTTCATTTAAGATAATCTGTTTATTTAATGTTTCAATATTTTTATCCTTTAATAATATTTCTGTGTAATGTTGTAATGTCTCTTTAAGTAAATTGTTTGCTGTCTCTATATAGCTGTTTCTAGCTGCTGCTAAATTATATTCAGCCTGTAGTTCACTATAATTAGACTGGTTCATTAGATTTTCTGCTTTTGCCCTTTGATATTGAATTTTCTTATTATCAAGATCTTTTTGAGCAATTTTTAAAGATGTATTATCTTCTAATGTCAACTGATAAGCTTTTTCTAAATTCAACTCAATACTTTCTGCAAATAATGTTGGCGAAAAAATTAATACCGCTACTAAAATTAATGGTAAAATTGTAAATCTTTTCTTCATTATCTTTACCTCCCGCTACTCTCTTAAATAGATTTTAATTTATAAATTACTTATAAATATCACATAAATATGTGAAATTATGAGAATACTTTATAATTTAATTATAAGGGTTAAAAATTCATAATTTATTATTATAATATTAATATTTTATTAACTATTTACTTACATTAAAGAACCCCAATCCGTAGATAAATGATTGGGGATGCTTTCTACAGCCATTTCTTTTTCTTGAAAAAATATATCATATATAATGCTATTATTAACATTACAATTAAGACAATAAAATAACCATTTGTTAAGGAGAGCTCTGGCATGTATTCAAAATTCATACCATAAATTCCTGCAATAAAGGTTAATGGAATAAATATTGTTGCTATAATAGTTAATACTTTCATTACCTCATTCATCTTATTACTGATACTTGACATATAAATATCAAGCATACTGCCTAGCACATCTCGTAAGGTTTCCACCGTCTCAATAACCTGAATAGTATGGTCATATACATCCCTTAAGTATATCTTAACAGTCTGTCCCATAAATTCATTATCATCTTTTTGTAATTTATTCACAACTTCTCTTAATGGCCAAACCGATCTTCTTAGAAAAATCATTTCATTCTTTAAATCATATAAAGAATGAAGAATCTCTTCTGAAGGATCTTTTACAAGCTCTTCAATATCGTCTATCCTATCACTGATTTTTTCAAGAATTATGAAATAATTATCTACTAATACATCAATTAGTGCATAAGCTAAATAGTCTGCTTTCATATTTCTGATTTTACCGTTTTTATTTTTCAAACGCTGTCTGATGGGGTCAAAAACATCCCCGGGCTTTTCCTGAAAGGTTATTACAAAGCCATCCCCCAAAACCAAACTGATCTGTTCTGATTCGATTTCTTCTTTTACTTCATTATATTTTAACATATTAGCAACAATATATAAAAAGTTTTCGTATTCTTCAATTTTTGGTCTCTGATGAGCATGAAAAATATCTTCTTGAACAAGGGGATGAATATCATATTCAGAACTTAGTTTAGTAATAATATCAATATCCGATAGTCCTTCTATATTTATCCAGGTGGTTGTATCAGTTTCTTTAAATTTGAAACTTTCCGCTATGTTTTCTATTTCTTTTTCTGTATAATTATCTTTATCATAATCAATATAACTACTCTTTACTTTTTCTTTCTTTTTTACATCAGAATATGATAAGTATCCAGGTGGCTCTCCTGCTTTTTGAGCTCTTTTTTTTGATAATTTGCCGGCTCTTTTCATCTGATGACCCCCTCGTATAATATGATTAGAGATCATTAATAGATCTCCATAAATATATGATAATTATGACTGGCTTGATTTATC
>CAJXKY010000014.1 GCA_913055675.1 uncultured Halanaerobiales bacterium | reverse complement strand
ATCAGACTTTTTTGGAATTAGGTCATTATACAGACTCAATTTTATTTAGACCTGATAATAATGAAGTGGATATATATATTGCGGGAAGTTCATGGAAACCTACTCATTCTCGACCAACTAACTCGTGGGAACATTATGTTCTGATTAGAGAAAGCGGTACTACGAAACTTTATATTAATAATTCGAAGTTAGGTCAAAATACTCTGACTGGAAGTATTGATATGAATCAAGATGGAAAAATTGGTTCATCAGTACATTCTGATAGTCAGGTTTGGGACGGCAAACTTGACAACGTCCGCATCTACGACCGTGCTTTAACCGAAAAAGAAATTCAAAGGTTATATAGAATGGGGCACTAACTTTGTAACCTATATAACATTTAGATGTAAAGGATTTCACTTAAAATTTACTTTGATATTAAATAAAGAAATGTTATAATACAATAAATAATATCATGAACAAAGACAACATAACTTATAAGATTTTAAATAAAATCATCAAAGGCTGTGTTTATGGTCTAACGGCGTTAATGCCGTTATTCTTCTTGCCGATACGAGCCGGATCTTTGGACTTTCACAAGCAGGCCCTGTTAGTACTTTTAAGCATGATAGGGTTAGCTGCTTTCGTGTTGAAGATTTTACTCAAGAAAAGAGTAGAGATAAAGAAAACTTTTCTTAATTATATTGTATTGGGACTGTTGCTCGTATTAAGTGCATCTACTGTTTTTTCCTGGAGTAGAGCACAAAGTTTTTTCGGCTCGGTCAGTTTACCTGCAGCCGGATTATTGACTTGGTTGAGTTTAGTAGTATTCTTCTTTTTGGTTGTTAATCATTTTAATAGTACGGATCAAGTTGAACGATTGACCTTGGTAGGATTGAGTTCTGCTTTGGTAGTTGGTTTGTTCTCCTTAACACAAATGTGGAATAAGTTTTTACTACCTTGGCAGTTTACTAAAACACAAGCCTTTAACACTGTCGGCAGTATACATGCTCTAGGTATTTTCATGGCGGCAGTTCTACCCTTAGTAATAACGTTGTTTTTAGTGAAAAAGAAATGGTGGATAAAAGCTAATTTAGCTATTTTGGGTGTTTTAAGCTTTATAATATTACTTATCACCAACTATTGGATCAGTTGGGTTTGTCTGGCTATTGGTATGGTAGCATTGTTAATTTTGCTGGAAGCCACTCCGGCCAAAACCAAAGAAGGCTGGATAGTGTTGCCCGTAGTATTACTTGTGTTGGCCTTTAGTTTTGTGTTAGTCGGAGTTAACTTGCCGGGTTTGCCCAACTTGCCCGCTACCGTTTCGCCCACTTACGGTTCGGATTTACAAATAGCTAATAAGATTATTAGCGGAGAACAAGGAATACTGAGAGCAGTAGTGGGTACCGGTCCCGGGACTTTCAACTTTTTATATGGCTTATACAAATCGGAAGCAATAAGTAGAACTGCCTTCTGGGGGATCAACTTTGAAAGTGCTCATTCACAGTTGTTGGGCTTGCTAAGTACTACCGGTTTGTTAGGATCATTGTCTTTATTAAGTGTAATATTCGGCTTCGGTTGGATTGGAATAAGACAGCTTGTTAAAAAACAACGAGAAAAGTTTGGGGTAAGTAGTGTTACTTATATTGCTACAGCTGAAGCATTAGATCAGGAAATGGAAGAAAGAATTGCCCATCATAAATCTCAAAGGCCTGGGGACTGGGAAACTATTGAAGAACCTATTGATATATACCAGGCCATACAGGGAATAGATAATAAACAAACAGTGCTAATAGACTGCTTAACTTTATATATATCCAATCTATTATTGAAAGAAGAGCCTGATGAGGAATTAGATTTAGAACAAAAAAAGCAACAAGAAGCAGATATTGTGGAAAATATCAAGCAAATTTTAAAATATACTGAGAAAAACAATATTGATTTAATTATAGTTTCAAATGAAGTAGGTCAGGGTTTAGTGCCAAGTTATGAAATGGGGAGATTCTTTCGAGATATTTCGGGTAGAGCAAATCAATTTATAGCAAAAAAAGCTAATAAAGTATACTTAACTGTGGCTGGTTTTCCATTAGATTTAAATGAAATCAGTAAGGTTACTGAAGAAAATATGGCTAAGTATTTAGGGGAAATATAAAATGGCAAAATCAATAATGTTTCAGGGAACAGCTTCAAATGTTGGAAAAAGTATGATGGCGGCTGCCCTTTGTAGAATTTTATATCAAAAAGGATATAGGGTTGCTCCTTTTAAATCGTGGAACATGGCTTTAAACTCTTATGTAACAAAAAATGGAGGAGAAGTTGGAAGAGCACAGGCCTTACAGGCTGAAGCCTGTGAGGTGGATATCCATGTTAATATGCAGCCCTTTTTAGTTAAACCAAAAGGGGATGGCAAGTCGCAAGTAATTATAAAAGGAAAACCGATTGGCGATTTTAAAGGAGATTATAAAAATCAAAATTATATAGATTGGGCTTTAAATATAATAGAAGAGTCCATCAGAGAACTTTTTACTGAATATGAAATTGTTGTGATGGAAGGTGCTGGTAGTCCAGCTGAAATTAATATTGAAGATAGAGATCTTGCAAATATGAAAGTTGCACAACTATTTAATACCCCTGTGATACTAGTGGCTGATATTGATAAAGGTGGTGCTTTTGCTTCAATAGTAGGGACCCTGGAATTATTAGGGGATAACAAAGAACTAGTTAAAGGAATTATTATAAATAAATTTAGAGGTAATAAAAATTCTTTACAATCTGGATTAGATTTTATTGAAAGAAAGACAGGAGTTCCTATTTTAGGTGTAATACCATATCTAAGTGAAATCTCTCTACCGGAAGAAGATTCAGTAACTGTTAAAGAATACTTAAAAAAGGAAGCCCAGATTAAAATAGGTGTAATTAAGTTACCCCATTTATCTAACTTTACGGATTTTGATGTTTTAGGTATGGAACCGTTAGTTGAGCTGGAGTATATAAAAGGAGATCAAAATAAATTAGATAATTATGATGTTTTGATTATTCCAGGTACAAAAAATACTACTGGTGATTTAGATTATTTGAAAAGAGAAGGTATTGATATAAAAATAAAAGAAGCGGCTCAAAAGGGTATAGAAGTCATTGGGATCTGTGGAGGATACCAAATGTTAGGGAATAAATTAATGGATCCTCAAAAGACTGAAGGTGAATTAGAAGAAATGAAAGGATTATCATTATTGGATATGAATACTGAATTTAGTAAAGGTAAAGATACCTATCAAATTAAAGCTGAAGCTATTTTAAAAGATGATTATTTCTTTACTCCTGAAGATGGATTAATAGAAGGCTATGAAATTCATATGGGTAAAAGTGAATTAGGAGAAAAAGCCTCTTCATTATTTAATATTAAAAATAGGTCCGGTCAGAGCTGTGAGATTAAAGATGGAGCCGTTTCAAATCAATTAGATGTTTGGGGTACCTATATTCATGGAATTTTTGATAATGATAATTTCAGAAATCATTTTTTAAATCACTTATTAAGTAAAAAAGATAAGGAAGCCGGTATAGATGTAATTAATTTTAAAGAGAAAAGAAAACAAGCTATGGATAGATTAGCTGAAGAGGTAGAAAACAATCTTAACATGAAACTATTGTCTGAAATATTGGGAGTAGAATTAAATTGATAAATATAATATTACCAGCAGCTGTAATTTTAGATTTATTAATGGGAGATCCGAAATTTTATACCCATCCCGTAGTACTTATTGGTAAACTAATAAAAATTCTTGAAAAGAAACTTAATAAAAGTTCAAACCATAGGGCTATGCAGAGAATAAAGGGAGTTATTTTAGTAATAACTGTCTTATTGGTTACAATTGTGATAACTTATCTAGTCATATTTATTAGTAATACTTTAAATTATTACTTAGGAGTTATAATTAAGATTTTAATACTATATACCACCCTGGCAATTAAAGGCTTAAGTAAAGCAGCTTTAGAAATATTTAATCAACTAAGTGAAGGAGACTTAAAAGAAGCACGTCAAAGTTTAAATTTGATTGTAGGGCGTGATACTGATGATATGAAAGAAAATGATATTATTAGGGGCACTATTGAGACTGTTGCTGAAAATACTAGTGATGGAATTATTGCTCCCCTATTTTACTTTTTTTTAGCTGGTCCGATCGGAGCTGTATTATATAAAGCAATTAACACAATGGACTCTATGTTGGGTTATAGAAATGAAAAGTATGAGTATTTTGGTTGGGCTTCGGCTCGTCTTGATGACTTGGCGAATTACATTCCAGCACGTCTGACAGCTATATTGATAGTCTTTTCATCCTTTATCTATAGAAAAGATTATAAAAGAGCATTTAAGACAGTAATTAGAGATGCTAAAAAACATGTAAGTCCTAATGCTGGTTATCCCGAATCAGCGCTTGCAGGTGCTTTAAGAATACAGCTTGGAGGTATTAATTACTATTTTGGTAAGGAAAGTAAAAAGGCCTTATTGGGTGACAAAATAGTTGATTTTAAAGTCAAAAATATAAAAGAAACTATAACTTTGATGATTATTGCTACCTTTTCTTTTATATTAATAATAATGATTATGATAAATCTTATTAGTTAGGAGTGAATTAAAATCGAATTATTAAAAAAGACCATAGCGGAAATTGGAGAGCTCAATAAAAAGAGTATGGAAGCGGCGCAAAACCGTTTGGATAATCTAACAAAGCCCCCGGGAAGTCTAGGTTATTTGGAAGAACTTGCTGTTAAAATTGCAGGAATTACTAATACAAAATTTCCTGAGGTGAGCAACAAAGTCCATTTAATTATGGTTGGAGACCATGGAGTTGTTGCCGAAGGAGTAAGCGCTTTTCCTCAATCAGTTACTAAAGCCATGGTGAAAAACTTTTTAAACGGTGGAGCCGCAGTCAATGTATTATCCAGACAACATGGAGTTGATATTTCAATTGTAGATATTGGTATGGTTGAAAAACTAAAAGATAAAAAGTTAATACAGGCTAATGTAAAAAGAAGTACTAATAATATTGTGAATGGTCCTGCAATGACCAAAAGTGAAGCAGTCAAAGGAATTGAAATTGGAATTAAACTAACCCAAGAATTAATAAAAAATGGTGCAGATTTAATTGGTACTGGTGAAATGGGAATTGGTAATACAACTCCTAGTAGTGCAATAGTCGCTGCAGTTACTGATTTAAGTTTAAAAGAAGTTGTAGGTTATGGTACAGGTATCGATGAAGAAGGGTTAAAAAACAAAAAGCAAGTTATTCAAAAGGCTCTTGAAATTAATCAACCCAACGAAAATGATGGTTTAGAAATTTTACATAAAGTAGGTGGACTTGAAATAGCTGGTATGACTGGGGTAATGTTAGCAGGAGCTGCTAGCCGTAAACCCGTTCTTGTTGATGGGTTAATTTCAGGTGCGGCTGCCCTAATTGCATATTTAATTGAACCGAAAGTAGTTAATTTTTTAATCCCGTCTCATAAATCAGTTGAACCCGGTCATGGTCATTTATATGAAATCCTTGATATAAGACCTATGTTTGATTTGGATATGAGATTAGGGGAAGGAACCGGAGCCATATTAGGTATGGGTATAGTAGAATCGGCGGTAAGAATCATAAAAGAAATGGCTACTTTTGATAGTTTGGAACTCTAAGGGGGTAAGTGGTGATGAATTCTTTTCTAATAGCATTACAGTTTATTACAATAATACCTGTAAAAAAACAGTTGAAATACAGTGAAAAGGATATAGCTCATTCCATGATGTATTATCCTCTAATAGGAACCATTTTAGGTTTAGTACTAGTTTTGATTAACTTAATTGGTACCCAATTTTTACCTAATTTAGTAAGAGACAGCTTATTATTAATATTTTTTGTTCTTCTAACTGGTGGGATTCATTTAGATGGTTTGGTAGACAGTTTCGATGGACTATACGGTGGCAAAAATAAAAAAGAGATCCTTTCAATTATGAGAGATAGTTCAGTTGGAGTCTATGGTGTATTGGCAGTAGTGTTGCTTTTAGTTTTTAAATTTACATTATTGAGAGAATTATCGCTACCCCGTAGAAATTTAATTTTAATAATTGTACCGACAATCAGCCGATGGGCAATGGTTATGGCAGTCTATCTTTTTCCCTATGCTAGAAAAGAAGGGTTTGGGAAAGCCTATAAATTATATTTAAAAAAGAAACATGTTCTAATAGCCATGTTATGGACTTTGTTATTGACTCTAATTTTATTTTTCTGGAAAGGTGCTTTAATATTAGGAGTTTCTTTTTTAACAATTTGGTTCATCGGTAATTTTATAACTAAAAAAATTGATGGTTTAACCGGAGATAATTATGGATCCATAAACGAAATAATGGAAGTAGTCATATTATTATTAATGATCTTGTTTTATTAAGGAGTAAATATGGGAAAAACAGTAAAAATACCAGGTAGTTGTGGTGAATTAGTGCAGGGATATTTAAATAAGAGTAATTTCTTAATAAGTTGTCCTATCGAAGTATATAATACAATCCATGTGAGTGAAATAAGATCTAATAATAACATTTTAATTGATCAGAATAAGTATAAGACTAAACAGGCATTATTAAAGTTGTTGTCTTATTATGGATTTCAAAAGATAGGCCTTAAAGTTGAAATAAATGCTGAGTTACCAGAAGCAAAAGGAATGGGAAGTTCTACTGCCGATATTGTTGGAGCAATGATTGCTACTATTTTACTCTTGGATAAGAAAGTGGAGCTTGACCTCATTACAAAAATAGCATTAGAAGTTGAACCTTCTGATGCTACCTTTATGGATGGAATTGTAATGTTTGATCATCTAAAGGGGAAACAAAAAGAAAGAATAGGTGAAATAGAGCCAATTTCTTTATTGGTTTTTGACTATGGGGGTGGGGTTGACACTATAAGTTTTAATTCTAGAAATGATTTAAAAAATTTAAATAGGCATAAAGCAAAGATGGTTAAAAATGCATATAGATTAGTTAAAAAAGGAATAAAAACCAAAGATAAAAAGTTGATTGGTAAAGGAGCTACAATAAGTAGTATTGCCAATCAAAATATTATAAACAAACCTGGTTTGATAAAACTTATTAACACATTAAAGTTACAAAAAGGATTTTTGGGTGTTAATACAGCTCACAGTGGAACTGTGATTGGTATCATGATGAAAAACGAAGGATTTTCGGAACAAATAATTGGTAAAATAAAAAGAAACTTCCCCAAATTAAATTATTTATTCAACACAAGAATAATTAATGGGGGATATAAAATTATTTAAAAAAGAGGTAATTTAATATGAAACAAAAACACGGTGGTAATATAGAAAGTGTTGCAAAAAAGTACAATCTTCATTCAGATAACATAATAGATTTTAGTGCAAATATTAATTTTGTAGGACCTCCACCAGACGTATATAGTAGGTTGAAAGATAACTTAGAGTCAATTACTAAATATCCTGAAGTAAATTCTGGAAAACTAAAGAAAAAGTTGTCGGAGAAATATGGATTTAAAAAAGAAAATTATATTGTTGGTAATGGGGCGGTTGAATTAATATATATATTGGTTAAAGCCCTTAATCCTAAAAGGAGTTTAATATATGCTCCCACATTTTCTGAATACGAGAAAGCCTTAAAAACCGTAAATAGTGAAATCGAATATCATTATTTAAAAAAAGAATACCAGTTTGATTTACAAATTGAAAAGTTGAAAGCTGAACTTACTGATAATATAGATTTATTCTTTTTGTGTAACCCTAATAATCCTACTGGGAAGTTCATTTCAAAAAAAGAGGTAAAACAAATTTTAAAGCATAATGAAAAGCATAATATTTTCACTGTAATTGATGAGGCATTTGTTGATTTTGTAGAGAGAAATATTTCTGCTAAAAGTTTATTGAAAGAATATGATAAATTATTTATATTAAGGTCATTAACGAAGTTTTTTGCAATTCCAGGTTTAAGATTAGGTTTTGGAATTGGTACGCCAAGCTTGATTGAGAAGATGAATGGGTTTAAAGATCCCTGGAATGTGAATGTTTTAGCCCAAAAAGCCGGAGAAATAATTTTAAAACAGGATGAGTATATAAAGTTAACAAAAAAAGCTATCTATAACGAAAAGCTTTTCTTATATAAAGAACTGAAAAAGTTTGAAAATATCGAAGTATATTATCCAAATGCTAATTATATATTTATTGATTTAAAAGGCACTGATTTTACCTCTACAGAAGTTTATGAAAACTTAGCAAAAGAGGGAATTTTAATAAGAAACTGTAGTAATTATAAGGGATTAGATCAAAATTATATCAGAATTGCTGTTAAAAGTAGAAAAGATAATAATAAGCTTTTAGAACACTTAAAAAGCTTATTCATTATAAATAACTAATTATATTATACGAGGAGGAATAAAATGAAATTTAAAAAAAGAATTAATTTAATGTCACTAATTTTAATTATTTCTTTATTATTAATCAGTACAGGGGTTATAGCTCAGGAATTTCCAGTAACTATCACTGATAGTCTTGATAATGAGTTTACCCTGGAAGAAAAACCAACCAAAATTATATCACTTTCTCCTAATATGACAGAAGTACTTTTTGCAGTAGGAGCCGGAGAAAATGTTGTAGGGGTTACAAATTTTGCTGATTATCCTCAGGAAGCTACAGAAGTAGAAATAATAGGTTCTATCACAGAACCCAATATTGAAAAAATAATTACTATGGAACCTGATGTTGTAATTGCTTCATCTGTAAATAAAATGGAGACAATTGAAAGATTAAGGGAATTAAATGTAAAAGTAGCAGGTTTTAGTGCAAACAGTGTGGATATGGCAATTGAAAATATTAAAACTGTATCTAAACTGACAGGAAATCAAGAAAAAGGTGAAGAGATAGTAACCGAAATGTATATCAAGATAGGTGAAATGACTAATTTAGTTGAAGATCATTTAGAAAATAATAAGAAACGAAAAGTATTTTATGAAATCTGGAATGATCCTTTATATACTGCAGGTAAAAATAATTTTATTGATGATCTGGTCAATATGGCTGGAGGCATTAACATCGGACGTTTAGCTGAAGGGCAATGGCCACAATATAATTTAGAAAAGCTACTTATAGAAGATCCAGAGGTATATATTTCAACTCCTCATAGTGCAGACAGGGAAGTTTCCAAAGAGAAGATTAAAAATAGGGCACAATATCAATCTATAAGTGCTATAAAAAATGATAGAGTATATGTTATTGACCAGGATATTTTAAATAGAGCATCTCCGAGACTGGTAAAAGGTTTAGCGTTAATGACTAAAGCAATATTTCCTGAACTGACAGAAGAA
Source organism: uncultured Halanaerobiales bacterium (assembly GCA_913055675.1). Classification (GTDB taxonomy): domain Bacteria; phylum Bacillota; class Halanaerobiia; order Halanaerobiales; family M55B127; genus M55B127. The sequence goes on along the minus strand of CAJXKY010000014.1, from coordinate 45,263 downwards.
GTAAATGAAATCATGAATTAAAAACAAAAAAATCAAAAATATATCAATCGGCTCCTGCTTTATATAAAGTAGGAGTCTTTTTTACATTTTATAAAATTTAACCTATTTAATTGTAATTATTATTGATATAGTATAGTTTATCAATTATAATAGTATAAGAAAACATTAATATAAGAAGGTGTAATTATGCCAACTAACTTGGTTTTGGTTAGACATGGAGAAACTGAATGGAATAGGAATTCACGCTATCAGGGAGTAGTGGATATAGAACTTAATAAAAAAGGTAAATCCCAGGCTGAACAGTTATATAATTTTCTTAAAGGTGAAGAATTTGATGCAATCTATAGCAGCACTTTAAAAAGAGCTTATCATACAATTAAGAATATAGCTGATTATCAAAATAAAGATGTAATAACAATTGCTGATCTAATGGAGATTAATTTTGGAGACTGGGAAGGTTTGACCTTTTCAGAAATAGAAGAAGATTATCCTGATTTGGCTCAAAAGTGGGCGAAAGACCCCACTTGTTGTAAACCTCCCGAAGGTGAGCATATTAAAGAGGTAGAAGAAAGAGTAGGTAAAACTATTGATAGAATAATAGATGAAAATGCTGATAATAAAATATTGATTGCCACTCATGGTGGTATTGTGAGAATTATCATTGCTTATTTATTAGAATTACCACTGAGTAGAATTTTTAGTATTGAAGTGGATAATGTTTCTGTGTCTCGTATTAAGTTTTATGATCACTATCCCGTTTTAAAACTGATAAACAGTACTCATCATTTAAATAACAGTTAAAAATGTTTAAATAAATAAAGGATGATCTATAGTGATTGATGTTATTTTAACCACTAACAGCCCAGGGGAAGTTTCAGCCTGGGTCAAACCAGTGGTTAAAAAATTAAATCAACTAAATATAGAGAAAAATATTTATGTATTTACCCCACCTTGTGTTTTTTCAAGCGGTAATGAAGGGAAAGTAATCTCTAGTATAGAGGGGGTTACTGAAACTTATAATAGTCGGGAATATTTAAAATATATTTTATTAAACAAAAAACCCCAGGATTTCAAACCGACTGAGAACGGCTTTGTTCTTTTTTTAGGTGGAGATTTTATGCATGCGGTATTTTTAGGAAAACGTCTGGGTTATCCAATTTATTCTTATACAGAACGGGATTATGGTTTTACAAATAGTGTGAAGAAATTTTATCTTTCAAATGAAAAAATGTATGATAAATTAATTAATGAGGGAGTCTCTGCTAATAAACTAAAAGTTGTAGGAAATCTAATGTTTGATTCAATAAATCCTGCTTTAAGTAAAGAGAATACAAAAAAATTAATAGATAAAAAGGATGATAAAATTCTAATAAATCTATTACCGGGCAGTCGTCCAAAAGAATTCAAATATATTCTTCCATTATTTTTGAATACTATTCGAAAAATTAATAATTCTAGAAAAAAATACAAATATATCTTAAGTAAAGCAGATTTTGTGGATACAAACAATTTAAATAAAATTCTTAAAAGCAAAAGGATAGAGGGTGAGGTAGAATATATAAAAAAAGATAACGTTTTATTGATAGATAAAACAATAGAAATCGAAATCTATGAAGAAAATTTACATAGTATTATGCGTGAGTCCGATTTTGCTTTAACCATACCTGGTACTAATAATTTAGAATTGGCTGTGTTAAAAACTCCAATGTTAGTTATCCTTCCATTGAATGAACCCCAATTAATACCTTTACCTGGATTAATAGGACTGATTGGTGAAATACCTTATATTGGAGGTTTGATTAAAAGCAAAATTATTCCCCAAAAAATTAAAGACAGAGAGTATATATCTATAGTCAATTCTATGGCAAAAGATAGAATAGTTCCTGAATTGATTGGAGAACTATCTTCTGATATTCTTTCAAAAAAAATAATTGACCTAACTGAAGAGGGGTCGATTCAATGTTTAAAAGAAAACTTAAAAAGTTTAAAGACAAATAAAGGGGCAGCCAAGACAATTGTAGATGATATTTTGTCTGAACTTTAAATATTTTTATGTTAGTATCCTTCTTTTAAGCCCTCAAGATAAGAGTCTAGTTTAACAAAGTAAACTATAAATTTACGTAAACTTTTTAGATTGTTTTTGTAAGAAAAGTTGATTAATTTTTTTGTGAAATTGCTTTTAGGCCAATTGCCAATAGTTAACATTTCAAGGATTAATATAAGTGGTTTCCAATAAAGGGTTGATAATTTAACTGAAAGTCTTGGGTTGATATCATGGTATAAGACTGCCATTCTACCCCGTTTCCTTTCTTTTTCTTTTATGTTTTTTATATGATTTGGAGAAAAATGATATTTCAAATGGTAACCTACAGCATTTTCAGCTTTAATTGCTTTCAAACCAAGCTGTTTTAATCTCTTACCAAATTCTAGGTCTTCCCATCCATATTCATAAAATCTTTCGTTAAATAAACCAGCTTCAATTAAATAAGATTTTTTAATTGAAGCGTTGCCGGTTGCAAAAAAGGCAGTACTAAAGTCACTAATTTTCTTTTCAGCAGTTGTAGGGTTATCTAAATCTTTTGTATGAATAACTGGTCCATGAACAATTACATTATGATTGTTTAATAGTTTGCTCAAATGAGATTCTACAAATTGTTCATTTACAATTATATCATCATCAATAAAGATGATATATGTACCACTAGCCAAATTAATACCTTTATTTCTGGATTTAGCTGGTCCACTATGGTTTTGATAGCGATATATAATATCAGGTTTTAAATTTAGAGACTCAATCATTGTTTTATTATCTTGGTTTGACCCATCATCGATCACAATTATTTCATATTTATTATTACTGATACTTTGTTTATTTAAAGATTTAAGGCATTTTTTTAATATATTTTTTCTATTTCGAGTAGGAATTACAATACTTATTTGTTTTTTTGATTCCATAATACAAACACTCCTGTAAATACTAATAATTTTTAATAATTATATATTATCAAGTGAGTAAATTCAATTAATGATTGAGGTTATAGTAATTATATTATATAATATTTTTTGGAGGTATTTAAATTGAAAACTTATAAGAAACTTTTTAGATATATGCGCCCTTATCTAAGTCAATTGATTGGGGGATTTGTTTGTTTAGTTTTAGTTGGAATTATAGGTTTATTAATTCCCTGGTTATTTAAGTTTTTAATTGACGATGTTTTAATCGGTGGAAATGAATTAATACTTAATTATATTGCTGGAAGTGCAGTTTTGCTGTACTTTTTAAAAGGTGTATTTAATTATGGTCAGAAATATTTAATTTCTGGAATGAGTCAGCATGTAATTGTAGATTTAAGGAAAGATTTATATGAACATTTACAAAAGTTGTCTTTGAGTTTTTTCGAAAGACAAAGAACAGGGGATTTAATGTCCCGGGTTACTAATGATGTAAATGTGATTCAAAACAGTTTAATAAATGGTTTATCCAATTTGGTCTTACAACCAATTATGATTATTGGAATTGTAGGTTTTTTATTATACATAGATTGGAAATTAGCTTTGGTTTCATTTTTAATTATACCGTTGGTTTCTTATGTAATAAACAAGTTTGGTTTTAAAATGAGATCTATAAGTACTAAAATACAAAATGAAATGAGTAATGTTACAAATATATTGCAGGAAACTCTATCAGCAGTTAGAATTGTTAAAGCATTTAATAATGAACAAAAGGAAATTAAAAAGTTCTCTAAAGCAAATGATAGGACACTCAAACAGAATCTTAAAGGTGTACAAATTGAAGCAACGATAACTCCAATAGTCGAACTCATAATATCTGTTGGTGCTGCTGCATTTCTATGGTACGGAGGTCACAAAGTTTTAAGAGGTGAAATGACAACAGGTGAATTAATCACCTTTATTGGTTATATTGGATTATTAATAAGTCCGATTAATATTTTAAGTAAAAGTTATAATTTAATGCAGAAAGCTGTAGGAGCATCTGAAAGAATTTTTGATTTGTTAAGTGTTGAAGAAAAGGTGATCGAAAAAGAAAATGCTGAAAAGATGCCTTCTATTGATGGTGAGGTTGTTTTTGATGATATAAGCTTTAGCTATAATGAGGGAGAAAAAGTTTTAGATAATATAAACTTAAAAGTAGATCCCGGAGAAATGGTTGCTTTTGTTGGACATAGTGGAGCAGGGAAGACGACCTTAGTTAATTTAATCCCTCGATTTTATGATGTTGATACAGGAGAACTTAGGATAGATGGAATAAACATTAAAAATGTCACTTTAAGTTCTTTACGTAAACAAATTGGAATTGTACCCCAGGATACAATTTTATTTAAAGGAACCATTGCAGAAAATATAGCTTATGGAGCTAGTAATAAAACAAGGGAAGAAATTATTGATGCAGCCCAGAAAGCTAATGCACATCAATTTATTGTAGATTTTGATAATGGTTATGAAACTGAAGTGGGCGAAAGAGGGGTTTCCCTTTCGGGAGGTCAAAAACAAAGAATTTCTATAGCGCGCGCCTTGTTAACTGATCATAAGATTTTAATTTTAGATGAAGCTACTTCTTCTTTGGACTTAAGATCGGAGTCCTTAATTCAAGAAGCTTTAGAGAGGTTAATAAAGGATAGAACTACATTCGTAATTGCGCATCGTCTTTCTACAATTATTAATGCCGATAAAATTATAGTTATAGAAGAAGGAGAAATTGTGGAAGAGGGAAATCATGAGCAGCTTTTAAATAATGAAGGATATTATTATAGATTATATAAATCCCAATTTGAACAGGAATGATTATATGGATAATAAAAAAAATTTAATGTTTATCAGTAATGGTCACGGAGAAGATCTAATGAGTTCTAAGTTAATAAAGGTGCTTTTAGAAAAAAGCAACAAGAATTTAAATATATCGGTGCTACCAATAGTAGGTGAAGGTAATCGCTTTGAAACCTTATCTGTAGAAATATTGGGTCCAAGAGAGTCTCTACCGAGCGGAGGGTTTGCCAGAAATAGCTGGCAAAATCTATTTACAGATATAAAATCAGGATTGTTAGTTAATACATTCAAGCAAATTAAAGAACTAAGAAAACAGAAAAAAAAGGCTGACTTATCAATAGTAATAGGTGATGTATATATTCTTTTATTAACCGGTTTGTTTTTAGGTGGTAATATTATTTTTATCCCTACTGCAAAGTCAGAATATATTAATGGGCATTATAAGATTGAGAAGTATCTTATGAAAAAATATGCTGATTTGGTTTTACCTAGAGATCAAAAAACAACAGATGACTTAGGAAAAAATGGAATTAACGTTGAATTCAATGGTAATTTAATGATGGATTGTTTTGAAATTAAAAATATTGATTTTGGACTTGGTCCTGATAGTATTAAAATAGGTATTTTACCTGGTAGTAGAGAAGAAGCTTATGATAATATGTTGGATTTCATTAAAGTAATAGAGGAATTAGAAAAACTTAAAAAAGGAAAATATGAATTTTTAGTAGCGGTAGCTGGTAATTTTTCAATTGCTGCTTTAAAAAGTAAATTAGGTAAAGTAGATTGGAATATAAAAGAAGTAAATGATAAATATATTAAACTACATATAAATTCACCACGAGGTTTAAGTAAAATTCACATAATTTATAACGGGTTTGGTGACGTATTAGATCAAGCAGATTTATTTTTAGGAATGGCTGGAACTGCTAATGAACAGGCTGCGGGACTTGGTAAACCTGTAGTGACCTTTCCTGGAACTGGAGCTCAGTTTGATTATGAATTTGCCGCAGATCAAAAAAGGCTTTTAGGAGATGGAGTTAAATTTGTAGACAGAAATTTTGTTAATGTTGCATATTCCATAATCGAACTTTTAGAGGATGATACAGAATATAAAAAAAGAAGTGAAGTTGGACAAAACAGAATGGGAGAAAGAGGCGCAGTAACTAAAACAGTAGATAGAATAAATGATTTTCTATAATGAGGTGATCAGATGAAGAAATTAGCTAAAATATGGGAACGAATAATGGGATTTACTATGAATATCAATCCGGCTTTTAATATTTTGAATTTGGTTGTTCTCTCTTCAATAAGAGGCAAAAGACTCAAAAATGCTGATTGGGATAAAGTAAATCTATTTTTTTGGGCTGGTCTATTCATCTCTGGAATAATTAGTATAATCGGGGCTTATAGTGTTTCAAAAGCAATACCTTCATTTTTAATCCCTTTTGTATTTATTTGGTTTTACATAATGGGTAAGTATTTCATTGATAATCCTGTTGTATTTATAAAAGATATGGTTAAAGGGACTACTATCTTAGCTTTTATTACAGTATTGGCTCGCTATTTTTCATGGAAAGTTGTTTATAAAGGTGTAGAACTAATAAATGGAAATGGTAGAGCATATATTTTTGGAATTGGAGATAATGGTTTGGGTGTTATTATTCAGGCCGGTATTATTGGGGCATTAGGTTTATTGATAATAGAAAAAAGCAAAAAACAAAAAGGATTTAATTTATTATATTTGATTTTAAATCTGGTTGCATTGATAATTTCTAGTTCAAGAGGAGCAATGGTAGGAACTGCAGCCGGCGGTTTTGTTCTAGCAGTTTTTATGTCCTGGAAAGTAATTGGTGTATTAACTTCTTTAGTAGCAGTTGCATTATTTACTAATAACCGTTTTTACAGAAGGGTCTTATCAATATTTTCTTTACAAGACCGGAGCAACTATATGCGACTAAAGGTATATGAAGGGGCTTTATTAATGGTGAAAGATAATTTTTTCTTTGGTGTTGGACCTGGAAATTTTCATACTGCATATCCTAATTATAAAGTGCCAGGTGAAAAGATTGATGCAATGACTCCCCACAATAATTATTTAAATATTATTACTGGTTGGGGAATCATAGGAGGTCTTTTTTTCTTTGGTTGGATATTTTATAGGATATTTATGAATGCTAAAAATGCTTGGAAAGTTCAAAATAATTATAAGAAAGTTATAATTGCAATTTTAATTGGATTTTGGGTCCATGTAATATTTAATGATTTAGCAACTGTATATTCTGGGGTTTTATTAGGTCTTTTAGATAATAAAAACTTGTAAACAGAAGAATATTTTGAGTAACAAAAAGCTTTTATTTACTATTATAACAGGGATAGTAAAAAATAGAGCGACTTACTTAATTTTATGAGTTGACTTGTTAAAACTAATATGATATGTTTATATTACAATATAGAAAAAGAAATATAGGAGAAAAAGGCAAACCCCTCGTAAGAAGGGGACGCAAAGCTATGGATCTTATTTTTTTTTAAGATCGCCAAGCTACCATATTCTTAAGTCTATGGCTTTTAAGTCAATAGGCTTTTTTGTTTTCTCGCTTATTGATTTAATGAATTTTAAAAGACACAATTATAGATTAAGGGGGAAGATAAAATGTTTAATAAAAAATTGAAAATATTATCATTGACGTTGGTACTAATCTTATTGTTGGCGCCTGCTGGTTTAGCACAGGAGGTAAATTTAGATGAATATGATTTAGATTATCTTAGTGATGATGAACGTTTGGTTTTACAAGATGCCTTAGCAGAATTAGAAGATTCTGAAGAAATTGATGAAGATACAATAAATGAGGTTTTAGAAGATCTGGAGATAGATCAAGATGAAGATGAAGATGATACTGAGGATGATGGTATGGGAGAGGAACTTTCTTCTTCAATAGCAAAATTTAAAGAAGATAGTGAAGGTGAGTGGACAGGACAGGGTCTTTCCAGTCACATACAAGATTTTCTTGATAAAAATACAAACAGAGTAAAAGATAGAGAAGAAGAACAAGAGCAAGAACAAGAAGAAAATGAAGATCAAGATATTGAAGAATCAGCTGAAGACGAAGATGATAATGATAATAATGCAAAAGGCAAAAGCAATGGTAAGAGCAAAGGTAAAAGTAAGGGAAAAAGTAAAGGAAAAGGAAATAATTAAAGTTGTTGAAATTATAAAGGCCCCTAGCGGGGTCTTTTTTTGTTTTAAGATTTAAAATGTAATCACTTTACAGAATATATCGAAACTCTTTGATAATATTATACCCGATTGAAATAAAAGGGAGGGATAATTATCAATATAAAAAATAAGAAAATATACTTCATATTTTTATGGCATGGAGCATTTCTAGCTTTAACAATGTCTATGATAGACTTAAATACTGTTTTACCTTCCCTTATTTCGGAATTAATAGATTCAAAAATTATATTTGGATTATTATATTCAATGATATTGGGGGTACCAAGATTATTTAATATTATATTCAGTCATTATCTCAGTTATGTAAAATATAAAAAGAAGATTTTACTTACCGGAATATATTTAAGGTCGTTTTCTTTTCTAGGGATGGCTTTGACAACTTACTTTTATGGAAAAGAAAATCCGCTAATAGTTATTACGTTCTTTTTTATATTTATCTTTATCTTTTCTCTTAGTGGTGGTTTTGCTTCCCTATCTTACACAGAGATAATTGGAAAGTTAACTACTAAGGGGGAACGAGAAAAAATATTTGCTTCCAAACAATTTGTGGCCAGTGTGATGGCTTTTTCTGGCGGTTTAATAGTGAAATATATATTCAGCCCAGGTAACTTTGCTTTTCCTAACAATTATAGTATTTTACTTATTATTGGTTTTATAGGACTTATTATAGCTGCCATTTCTTTTTGGATCATAGATGAAAAACCTTCTGTAGTTAATAAAGAAAAATTAAAACTAATAAGTTTTTTAAAAAGAGTTCCCCAACTATTAAAAAATGATCCTACATTTTTAAAATTTGTGATTATTGAAAATTTATCTAGTTTTAGTTTAATGATCCTTCCTTTTTATATAGTATATGCAAAAGATACCTTTAACCTTTCTAGTCAGTATGTAGGTACCTTTTTATTATTTCAAATTACAGGAATGATTTTATCCAATATTTTTTGGGGCTATTTAGGAGATAAAAAAGGTGCTAGGTATGTAGTTAGAGTTTGTGTATTAATTGGTGGAATAATACCTGTTCTTGCCTTAATCGCAGGTCGCTTAGATCCCGAATTATATAAATATCTTTTCCTTTTAATTGGTTTTGTAATTAGTGGGCGAAAGATAGGATTCACACCCTATTTACTCGATTTAACTCCAGCAGATAAAAGAACTGTATATTTAGGTATTAGAGATAGTCTTAATATTTTAGTAATTATTCTTCCACTTGCTGGTGGTATACTAATTAACTTATTAGGTTACACTTTAACTTTCCTTTTAGTTTCATTGGTAATGATATCAGCTTTTTTTATAGATAGTAAAAAGGACTGTATGATATTGAACTAATTTTAAAGTTATGTTAATATATAAATATGAATGAAGTGATAATGAATATCAATATATATTCAGGGGATGATCTAATAGTGGAGAAAAATGTAATAACATTAGCAGATTTAGCAGCCGGCAAAAAAGGAGAAGTATTTTCCTTTAAAGGCGGGAAAAAACTAAAAAAGAAACTTGATTCTTTAGGAATAAGAAAAGGGAAACAAGTGAAGAAAGTTAGTGATATGGTGTTACGAGGACCTATTACTATTCAAATAGAAAATAGTTCCAGGATAGCTATCGGAAGAGGGATGGCTGAAAAAATAATGGTAAAGGTTATTGAGTAAAATGAAAGTATTATTAATGGGAAACCCAAATGTTGGTAAAAGCGTAATATTCTCAAGATTAACCGGAACCAGTGTAACCTCTTCAAATTATGCTGGAACTACGGTGGAGTATAAAAAAGGACTATTTAAACATGAAGGTGAAAATATTGAATTGATTGATGTTCCCGGGACCTATACATTAGAGCCTACTAATAAAGCAGAAGAAGTAGCAGTTGAAATGTTACAAGAGGGAGATATTGTTTTTAATATAGTTGATGCAACCAATTTAGAAAGAAATTTAAACTTAACACTTCAACTATTAGAAAGAGATATACCGGTTGTTGTGTTATTAAATATGTGGGATGAAACTAAACATAAGGGAATTGATATTGATTTAAAAAAATTACAAGAACAACTTAAGGTACCAGTAATACCAACAGTAGCTACGACCGGGAAAGGGTTACAAGAAGCTTTAGATTATCTATTATATAGAAAAGTTAAAGAATTTAAAGAGCTATCAAATGATGAAAGATGGTCTAAAATTGGTCATATAATAAATGAGGTACAACGAATCAAACCCAAACATCATTCTAGTAAAGAACTTTTAGAAGAATATACTTTGAAACCCTGGACTGGAATTCCAATAGCAGCAATTGTTTTATATCTGACTTTTATAGTAATAAGATTTATAGGTGAAGGACTGATAAATTATGTCGCTGCACCTTTTTTTGAAGGTCCATATCATACTTTTTTGCTTGCCATTAGTAATTTTATTACCGAAGGTTCTTTTTTACATGATCTTTTAATAGGACAGTTAGTAAATGGTCAGATCGATTTTGAACAGTCCTTCGGATTACTTACTACTGGTATATTTATCCCTTTTGCTGCAGTATTACCTTATATTATTTCCTTTTATTTTGTATTAAGTATTTTAGAAGATTCAGGATATCTACCTAGACTTGCAGTTTTATTAGATAATTTAATGCATAAAGTTGGTTTACATGGGTTTTCAATAATACCGATGATTCTCGGTTTTGGTTGTAATGTTCCAGCAGCCTTAGCTGCCCGAAATCTTGATAGTAAAAGGGAACAGTTTATTGCCAGTACTTTAATGTCTATTTCAATACCTTGTATGGCCCAGACTGCTATGATTATAGGGTTAGTAGGGGCTTTTGGTGGAATATATGTTTCGTTTGTTTTTGCATCCTTGTTTATAGTTTGGATAATTGTTGGTTTATTACTTAATTACTTTCTACCTGGATATAGCAGTGATTTATTAATTGAAATCCCTACTTTAAGAATACCTTTGATAGGTATTGTATTTAAGAAACTCTGGATGAGAGTAATTAACTTTTTAAAAGAAGCTATTCCGTTTGTTTTATTAGGTGTATTGGCAGTAAATACAATGTATGCACTTGGATTTTTCGATTTACTAACTAGAGTATTAGGCCCAGTATTTTCATCACTTTTTGGGTTACCCAAAGAGGTCATTTCAGCTTTATTAATGGGATTTTTAAGAAAAGATTTAGCTATGGGTATGTTAGCTCCTTTAGATTTAACTATTAAACAGCTGGTTATTGCAAGTACCATTTTAACAGTTTATTTTCCATGTGTAGCTACTTTTATTATCTTATTTAGAGAATTAGGTTTATATAGAATGTTGAAGTCATCAGGTATTATGGTAGTAACAGCAATTTCAGTTGGTACAATTTTAAATATAGGTTTTAATACCATATTAAGTACTGGTATTACCCTATCCTTAATAGTTATAATCATTTTTGTGTTATACAGGTTAACGAGTAAAAAACAACAGAGAATAATAGAATAAAAGGGAGGAAATAGAATGTATGAGATAAAAGATGGTAAAATTGAATTAGAACACGGTTCAATAAGTGAGGGTTTAATAGCCATTGCTAGTGGAAAAGGCGGAGTTGGGAAATCAACTGTAACTGCTAATTTAGCTGTTGCTTTGCAAAACCAAGGTAAAAAAGTAGGTATTATTGATGCAGATGTTCATGGATTCAGTATACCAAGGATCATAGGGATAGAAGAAGAAGTAAAGGTTGAACAAGAATCTGAATTAATCCATCCCGCTGAAAAAATGGGAGTCAAGGTAATTTCAATGGGCTCCTTTGTCAATGAAAAAAATCCTGTTATCTGGAGAAGTCCACTTCTTTTAGGAGCTTTACAGCAATTTTTCCAGGATGTTGTTTGGGATGAATTAGATTATCTTCTTTTAGACTTACCACCAGGTACTGGAGATATGGTTTTAAATATAATGCAGAAATTACCTCATGCTCGAACTTTAATTGTAACAACACCCCAAATTACAGCGACCAATGTTGCTGGTAGAGTTGGTCATATGGCAGAAAAAATGGATTCTGAAATTTTAGGTATCATTGAAAACATGGCTTACTATGAATGTTCAGAATGTGGAAACAAGGAATATATATTTGGTAAAAACGGAGGTAAAGAGCTAGCTGATTTATTGAACGTAGACCTTCTAGGACAGCTTCCTTTGATGAAGCATGTTAGAGAAGGTGGAGACAAAGGTAATCCCGTAGTGGATGAAGCTAATAATGATGATATTAGTAGAGAATTTAATAAAATAGCAAAAGAAGTTACTAAAAAGAAAAAAGAGTTTGACCCTTCATTACAACCAATGGATTTAAAAGGTGGACCGGGGCAAGCTTAAAAAATAATAGAAAAATTAAAAAGTGTCTGGATAAAACCAGGCACTTTTATTTTATCCAAACTAAAAATAGATTAAAGGATTTTAATCATTTTATCCAGAATAAAATAAAAAAGAGATAGGGGGCATAAATTTTAATGAAATTACTCCAGAAGTTTATTAACCAGGAATTAGAGTTGGCAAATGGATGTACGGAACCAGCAGCGGTGGCTTATGCAGTTGCAAGAGCTTCAGATTTTTTAGAGGGAAAACTCCAGAAAATTGTGGTTGAAATGGATGGCTATGTATATAAAAATGGAATGCGGACCGGGATTCCTGGTACCAATAAATATGGAGGCAATAGGTTGGCAGCTGCCCTCGGATTTTTTATTGAAAATTCTGCGGATAAAAAGTTAACACTTTTAAATAGTCTAGAAGACGAGGTTATTCAAAAAGGGGAAGAAATTATAGATTTAGTAGAATTAAAAGTTATTGAAGACCAAGAAGAACTATTTATTAAAGCTGAGTTGTTTGGTGATAATACTGTGGAGTCCACAATTGTCAAAGGGCACACCAATTTGACTCAGATTAATGTAGATGGTGATTCAATATATAAAAATGATGATCTAATGGAAGAAAAAAACATGAAATTTAACTTAAAAAATGAAATAAAAAATATGAATATTCGTGAAATAATAGATTTAATGGAAAAGCAATATGATGTTTCAATAGAAAGATATTTAAAACAAGGTTTACTCACTAACCAAGAATTAGCAGAAGCTGGTTTAGATGATGAAGGATGTGGTATCGGAAGGCAATATAAAAAAATGGCGGGAGATGACTTCATCAGAAATTCTGCTGCGAAAGTGGCAGCCGCAATAGATGCTAGGATGGCAGGAGCACAGTTACCTGCTTTAGCTTCATCCGGTAGCGGTAATCAAGGTATTTTTATAACCCTTGGTACATACTTATCTGGTTTGGAATTAAATAAAAATGAAACCGAGATTTTAAAAGCAACCCTTCTAGCTCATTTAATAGCATATTTTATAAAAATCAAAATAGGAAAGTTGTCTTCCTTATGTGGTCTTTTTACAGCTGCTGCTCCTGGAATGTTAGCTGCTTTACTGTATTTAAATGATAAAAATGAAATGATAGAAGAAGGAATAAATAATATATATAGTGATATTGGTGGTGTTTTGTGTGATGGAGCTAAAACAAGTTGTGCCTTTAAAGCGATTAGTGCTTATGAAATTGCTCAGAGACATTTTAACTTTATAATTAATGGACTTGAGTGTCCGCTTCCAACTGGATATGTAAATGAAGATCTGCAAAAAACATTAAAACATCAATATGAAATTGTAAATCCAGTCGGAATTTCTGTTAATAATGCTTTAATTAAGTCTATTGAAGAAAACTTTTCTAAAAAGGGAGCTGATAAAGAATGAAAGTAGCAATAGTCGGTGGAGTAGCAGCAGGTACAAGTGCTGCAGCAAAGGCTAGAAGGACTAACGATGAAGCTGAAATTGTTCTTTTTGAAAAAGGTGAAGATATTTCATATGCCGGGTGTGGATTACCCTATTATATTTCAGGAGTTACTGAAGCTAGAGAAAAAGTTGTAATAAATACTCCTGAAGAATTTGCAGATAAATATAGAGTAAATGTTAAAACAGAACATGAAGTGACAGATATTGATAAAAATAATAAAACTTTAAAATATAAAAACTTGAAGGAAGATACTGAAGGTACTTATCAATATGATAAATTAATAATAACTACTGGGGCTAAGCCAGTTGTTCCTCCGATTCCAGGTATAGATTTAGAAAATATACAACCCTTGCGTTCTGTTAGAGATGCTGACCAAATAAAAGAGAATGTAAAAGGTTTAGATAAAGTCACAATAATAGGAGCGGGACTAATCGGTTTGGAAATGGCGGAATCTTTTTCCGAATTAGGTAAAGAAGTTACAGTTGTTGAATTACAAGATAAAATTTTACCTCCTTTTAGTGATGAGATAACAAAATATGTGGATCAACATCTTAGAGATCAAGGTGTAAATTTAGTACTTGGTGATGGTGTAAGTTCCTTTAAAGGAGAAGAAGCTGTCGATAAGGTAATTACAAGTTCAGGTAAAGAAATAGATGCCGATTTTGTGCTTTTATCTCTGGGTATAAAACCAGAAGTTACCTTAGCTAAAAAAGGTGAAATTAAGATTGGCGAAACAGGAGCTATTGCTGTCAATGAAAGAATGGAAACGAGTGAAGAAGATATTTATGCTGCTGGAGATTGTGCTGAAACCATTAACCTTTTAACGGACGAAAAAGCCTGGGTTCCAATGGGATCTACAGCTAATAAGCAGGGAAGAGTAGCTGGAGAAAATGCTGGAGGTGGAAACAACCACCATCTTGGTGTGTTCCAGACTGCTATTACAAAAATATTCGATTATACAGTAGCAAAAACTGGGCTTGATGAAAATGAAGCAGTAGAAAGCGGATTTGATCCGTTAGTTGTTTCAATTACTGGTTCCAATCATGCTAGCTATTTCCCTAATTTTAAAAAGATGAAAATAAGAGGAGTTTTTGATAAAAAGACGCATCGGATATTAGGTGTTCAGATCGAAGGGGAGGACAAAGTTGATAAGAGAGTAGATGTATTAAGTACAGCAATCTACAGTGAACTAAGAGCAGAAGACTTATTTCAAATTGACTTAGCATATGCTCCACCTTATTCTACCCCTAAAGACCCAGTCGCTGTTTTGGGAATGGTAGCAGAGAAGAAATTAAAAAATAATAAATAGAAATGAAAAAAGTGACCTTGAGAAAGGTCACTTTTGTTTTATTGATTTATCATTTCCTCCATTTTTCCATAGGTTATGGCGCCCCTTTGTTTTCTTACAATAATACCTTCTTTATCAATAACAAAGGTACTTGGAATACCTCTTATTAAATAATCAGTAGTTACTTTGCCATTTTTATCTAAAAGAGTGGTAAATGAGAAATTATTTTCCATCATATAATTTAATACCTTATCTTTATTTTCTCCGGAGTTTATTGTTATTACTTTTATATCATCGTAGTTCTTGTTTAGTTTTTGGATGGCAGGCATTTCTTCTTTACAAGGGGGGCACCAACTTGCCCAAAAATTCAAAAATACTTTTGTGCCTTGGTAATCACTGAGGCTAACTTCATTACCATTTACGTTATTTATAGTGAAGTCAGGTGCTTTCATGCCGATTTCTACCCCGACCTCTGTTTCAGCATGAATAGTTTCAGTTGTGAAACCACCTACTAAAGTCCAAATTCCAACGATGATAATCAGAGAAGTTATTAAACTTAATAACTGTTTTCTAGTTAAAATCATTTTTATACCTCCTAAAAAGTGATGAAATTCAAATTATTTGTATAGACAAGGAGACCGAGAATAATAATTAAGATACCACTAACAATATTTATATAGTGTAAATATTTATTCATTTTTTTGATAGCCGGAAGAACCTTTTTGGCTGCTAAGGCAGTGATTAAGAACGGTAGTGCAAATCCGGTTGAATAAATGAGTAATAGAAAGCCGCCTGCAAAAATATTTTGGCTGTTACCGGCAAGAATTAAAATTGATGATAAAATTGGGCCGATACAGGGAGTCCAGGCTAATGCAATACCTAACCCCAGGACAAAAGATTGTAAATATTTATTTGATTTTTGTGTTATAGAAAGTTTTTTTTCATAATAAAGCCATTTTAATTTTATTATACCACTAATATGCAGTCCAAAAATTATAATTATAACTCCACTAATTTTTCTTAAGATAGCTTGGTTTTTAAGCAAAAATTTACCAATGAAAGTAGCGGAAAGACCTAGTAATATAAAGACTGATGTAAATCCCAGTATAAAGATTATAGCTGGCAGTATTGAATAAGATTTATTCTTTTTCTTTTGGTCTGTATAATCCCCTAGTAAAAACGCAAGATAAGACGGAATTAAAGGTAATACACAAGGGGAAAGAAATGATAATAATCCTGCTGAAAAGGCAATTAATAATGATAAGTCTCCACTCATATAAACACATCCATATTATTTTTATTTATTCGAATATTTAAATATATTTTACCATATCCATTTAATATTATCAATTATATTTATATGCAGTTATATAAAAATTTTAACGAATTTTGTCTTTTATAATGGAGTAAAAAAGAATAATTTTATATAAAATTGAATTATAACTATTTCTAAGTTATAATAAATTTAAGTCTAAACAATTATAGGAGGAAACTAAATATGTCAAAAACTGATAAAAGCTATAAGGCTAAAAATGCTTGGTTAGAAATGGAAGATGTTGAGAAAGAAGAAGTTTTCAAATTCAATACAGAATATGGTACATTTTTAGAAGAAAATAAAACGGAACGAGAGTTTACAAGTGGGTCTGTAGAAATGCTAGAAGAAGAAGGATTTAAAAGGATAGATGAAGTAGATTCATTACAAGCAGGTGATAAAGTATTTGCAGTAAACAGAGATCGACAATTAATAGCAGCTGTTATAGGTAAAAAAGATTTAAAAGAAGGACTACGTATTGTTGCTGCTCATATGGATTCACCTCGAATTGATTTAAAGCCTAATCCGCTTTATGAAGATGGTGGGCTAGCATATTTTGGAACCCATTATTATGGTGGGATTAAGAAGTTTCAGTGGGTAACTATTCCACTGGCATTGAGAGGTTTAGTAATCAAAGAAGATGGAACAAGAATTGAAATAAGTATCGGTGAAAAAGAAGATGATCCTGTATTTTATATAAGTGATATATTGCCTCATTTAGGTAAAAAGCAAAGGGAAAAGAAAATGAGCGAAGCTATTAATGCTCAGCATCTTAATCTAATTGTCGGAAGTATTCCTTTAGATGATGAAGATGATGAAAACGGTAATGATAAAATCAAAAGTGCTGTAATAGAACATCTTGAAAAAGAATATGATATTACCGGAGAAGATCTAGTAAGTGCTGATTTACAGATAGTTCCCGCAGCCGGAGTTAGAGATGTAGGCTTTGATAGGGCTCTACTTGGAGGTTATGGACATGATGATAGAGTATGTAGTTATACTGGCCTAAGAGCTCTTCTAGATGTCAATAAACCGGAATATACTGCTGTGACTGTATTAGTTGATAAAGAGGAAATAGGAAGTATGGGAACTACAGGAATGCAGTCTCGCTTTTTTGAAAATGTTATAGCTAAAATGACAAGTAAGTATTATAAAGATTATAGTGAACTTGATCTAAGAGAAATTCTTGAAAAATCAAGTTCTCTTTCTGGAGATGTAAATGCTGCTTATGATTCTAATTTCTCCGAAGTATTTGATAAAAGAAATGCAGCCTTTATTAATAAAGGAGTTGTATTAACAAAATATACTGGTGCTCGCGGGAAAGCTGGTTCATCAGAAGCTACTGCTGAATTCATGGCTCAAGTACGCTCCTTGTTAAATAAGGCAGGAGTAATTTGGCAGGTCGCGGAATTAGGTAAAGTAGATGAGGGTGGTGGAGGAACCATTGCCCAGTTTTTAGCGAACTACAATATGGATGTTGTAGATGCAGGACCTGCAGTTTTAGCAATGCATTCTCCCTATGAAGTATTAGGAAAAATAGATGTTTATAACACCTATCTTGCATATCTTACATTTCTAGAAAATTAATTAAAATAAGGGGAGGTTTAAAGCCTCCCTTCAATATATTCTGGAGGCCTTCCTATGAATGAATATCAGTTTAATACCAAGAAAATACTTATTTATACTTTAATAATAGTTGTTGTAATTTTAGGCTATTATTACAATAATTTTAATAAAATTGATAATTATATATATGATATATATCAAAAAATTGAATATTCATCTGACATTCAAGATGTAAATAGTGATGTTACAATTATTGAAATTAATGACCTTACTACAAAAAAATTAGGGGAATGGCCAATTGATAGAAGTTATTATGTTAAAGGACTAGAAAAACTAAATCAAGATGGCGCTAATGTAATTGTATTTGATATATTATTTGACAACGCTCGTTCAGCTCAAGCAGATAGCTTAATGATTGATCGTTTAAGAGATAACAAAAATATTGTAATGCCGGTGTCAATTGATTATAGTGTTAATCAGATTTCTCAAAACGAAAAAGAGTATTCTGTTAATTCTGTTACTAAACCGATGTCTTCTTTTATGAATCTAGTTAAAGTAGGTCATACTAATTTTATTTCTGATAAGGATGGAACTATACGAAGTTTACCACCTCTTTTTATTGAACAAAACACCTCCTATCTACCGATTGGAAGAAGGGCGGCCGAATTAGCACTAGAGGAAGAAATCTCAATTACTGAAGGAGAATATTTAATTAATTATTTAGGTCCAACTGGTACTATCCCTAAAATTTCTTTACATGATTATTTGAATGATAACTATAATGCGGAATTAATTAAAGATAATATTATTTTATTGGGAGTTACGAAAACGAATCAAGTTGAAAACTATCCTTCCATTTTTTCTTCTGATTATAGTTTTAGCAAGATACAGTTATTAGGTCAGATGACAAATAATTACTTGCATCAAAATTTTATAGAAGTGAGTAGATCATGGCAGACTATTATAATAGCTTTTATATTATTATGGTTGACTTTTTATCTTTTTGAAAGATTTAATCCATATCGATCATTAATTATCTTTTTTGTTTTAAATGCTATTATAATATCCCTTAACTATTATATAACAATTCATCAATATTTATTTACCGAGATATCGGTCTATTTAATAGGAATTTTAATCTTATATTTAATCAGCGTAGTTACTTGGTTTGGATTTAGAAGAAAGGAAAAATTTGAAATTGTTAATAAACTTAAACCATATTTTTCTAGTTATTTAATAAATAAGATAGTCGATTCGCCTGATCTGTTAAAGTTAAAAGGGGATCGGACACCTGCTACATTAATATTATTTGAATTTGAAAACTTTAATAGATATTCACAAGAAAACACACCACAGAAAACCATAGAAGATTTAAATCACTTTTATGCAAACATCTCTAAAATCATTTTTAAATACGATGGAGTAATAGATAAGTATTTAGGAGATGGTTTACTGGCATATTGGAATAAGGAGTTTGGTCAGGATAATCATAGAAATAGAGCAGTAAAAGCTGCTATTGAAATCATGAATTATATCAAAAAAGAAAAAATAGAATTAAAACCTTCAATAGTCGTAAATTCAGGTAAAATAATTTTAGGAGATATTGGTACTAATGAGAGAATGGAATTTAAAACTATGGGACAGATTGTGCATAATACAATGGAGCTAGGAGAAGTTAGTGGTTCAGAAGAAATCTTAATAGGTGAGAATACCTACTATGGACTTTCTGATATTTACAAAAAATTAGATTGGCAGTATAAAGAAATTGATATTAAGGGTGTGGAAAAATCACTAGTTGTGTTTAGTTTAAAGGATTTTAAAAGTTTAGACGAGGGGGAATAGTAATGAAAAAGCTATTAAGTATTATCTTGATCTCCCTATTTATATTAACTATTTTTACTCCTGTTTTAGCACAGAATGCCAATGGAGATGTTAATATAACAATAAATTCTTTAACAGGTACTGTTTATCGAAAAACTGAGCAAGGTTTTTTTAATTTTTTTAATACCATGGTTTGGACTAGAATCTTAGATAATTCGAATATAAGACTTGGTGAAACTATTAGGACTGACCCTGATAGTATGCTTTCTTTAGATATTGGAAAATACAATCGGGTTGAAATAAAAAGTGAAAGCATCTTAACTATATCGGAAAATGCAAAACTTCTAACGCAAAAATTAGGTGTAGAAAAAGGAGTTGTCTGGATAAATACAACCCTAGATAACAATCAAGAATTTAATCTCCAAATTAATACACCTTCCTGTACAATTAACACAGGCCAGTCAATTTTTAAATTGGAGATAATAAGAGGCAGAACTTGGCTTCATATGCAAACCGGGGAAGCTGTTATTAAAGAAAAAACTACCCAAACAGAAAAAGTTATCACCTCGGGTAATTTAGCTGTAGTGGAAAACCAAACAATAAAACTTTATAACAAAATATCAGAAACAGGAAATGATAATTCTACACAGTAAAATCATAGTATAATATATTGTTTATTCAGCCCCGCGGTTGGGGGGCTTTATTTATTTTAAAATGTTAAATAATATGTTATAGTTTTTATAAGACGAATCCGGTAATTATTATTTTAAAAATGGTTATTAATTATACCTGAAAGGAAGATAGTATTGCCTAAAAAAAACACTAATCTAGCATTATTTCTGAAGTCAATACCTTTTGGTCTAGCCAATACTTTACCAGGAGTAAGCGGAGGTACAATAGCTGTAGTCTTACATATTTATGAAACCTTATTACATGCTATAAAAAATATAAAGTTAAAAAAATTAATAGTAATAGGTTCAGGGGCAGTAGTGGGTGTATATATTGGTTCAACAGTTATCACGGATATATATGCCAGCAACCCGCTTTTACTTAATTATTTTCTTTTTGGTTTAGTCTTATCATCTGCTCATTCAACTTATCAAAAAGTAGGAAAGATTAATTTTTGGAAATTACTGTTTTTATTAGTAGCTTTTGGCGGGGCCTTGTTTTTCAGCTTAGAAATCCAGATTAATACAGAGATGAGTGGATTATTATTGTATTTTATTGCTGGATTTTTTGGAAGTGTTGCTATGATACTTCCTGGTATCAGTGGAGGAACTATTTTGGTTTTGATGGGAGTTTATCACCCATTATTAGCAGCTATTAATAGTTTTGATTTATTATTTTTATTTATTTTTGGTCTAGGAGTTATTCTCGGATTATTGGTATTTGCCAATGTTTTTTCCTATTTATTAAAAAATTATGAGAAAATAATTATGATAGTATTAACAGGTTTAATATTAGGTTCAAGTGCAGCAGTATTTCCTTCCATGTTTATCATGAATGGAATATTCCCTTTTATTTTAGGTGTGGTTATAATAATTATCCTTGAATTTGTTGGAAAAAACACCTAAATTCAAGTTATTTTTCCATTTGTAAAATATTTAACTTTATTTTCCCTGATATCTTGTATAATAGTACTTGAAAGTTAAATAATGCTAAATTTCTAAAAGGAGTGGTCCTAGTGCCAAAAATTAATGAAGATGAGCAAGAACAAATAAGTGAATTGTTCGAAGGGAAAATGCAAGAGGAAGTATATATTCAGTTTTTTACTGCTGATGAAGACTGTCAGTATTGTGAAGATACTGAGGAAATTTTGGATGAACTTAATAACTTATCAGATAAAATCAATCTAGAAAAAAATGAGCTTGGTAATGGTAAAACTGAAGAATATGGAATAGACCGTGTACCGGCTATTCTATTTACTGATGAAGATGGTAATGATTCTGGAGTACATTTTTACGGAATACCAAGTGGTCATGAATTTAATACATTGATTGAAGGTATTGTAAGTATGTCAAATGGTGAGACGGAACTTTCTGAAGATATTGTTGAAGAACTTAAAAATATTGATGAAGAAGTATTACTACAAGTATTCATTACTCCAACTTGTCCGTATTGCCCAAGAGCAGTAAAAGTTGCTCATGAGATGGCAATGCATAATCCAAATATTAAAGGTGAAATGGTTGAAGCTATTGAATTCCCTGATCTTTCAAGTCAATTTGATGTATCAGGAGTACCTAAGACTGTTATAAATAGTGGAGCAGACGAACAGGTTGGTGCCGTTCCTGCACAAACTATTCTAGATAAAATTAGAACATCTATTCAGTAATTTTTAAATTAAAATTTTGTATGGGGAGGGAAAGTAATGAGTAAAAAACCAATTGAAGTCAATGATGGAAACTTTAGAAGAAAAGTTATAAAATCTGATGTACCTGTATTAGTTGATTTTTGGGCTGACTGGTGTGCTCCTTGTAAAATGATAGCCCCAGTTGTAGAAAAGATAGCCAGAGAGTATTCAGAAGACGTTAAGGTAGCGAAGCTTAATGTTGATGAAAACCAATCTACTGCTTCAAGATATAATGTAATGAGTATTCCTACATTAGTTATTTTTGAAGATGGAAAAGAAAAAGATAGAGTTGTTGGTTATGCACCTAAAAAGAAATTGGTATCAAAGTTAGGCTTGAAATAAGAAAGTTAAATAATTTAAAAGTATAAAAGGCAGGGGGAGCCCTGCTTTTTTTGTTTTTATTTACAAAAATTTTCTATATATAGTGAAAATATTTATTAACTATGATATAATTCGATTGTGTATTAGTGGTAAGAAATTAAATATTTTTCCGAGGGGTGGTATTTTGCAGAAAATCCTTATTATTTATTCAACAGAAGGAGATCTTAAAAATATAGCAGAATCAATTGCACAAGGAGCTCAGCAAAATGGTTATGAAGTAGAGTTAGTTGATACGAATTACTCAGGGCGACCTATCTCTTTTTTTAAATATGACCTTGTTGTAGCGGGGGCCCCTACTCAAGGTATTTTCCGGGGCAAGATTCCTTCAGATTTATCAAAGTTTCTAAAAGATTGTAAAAGAACCACGGGTCAAGACGCAATGGCTTTTGTAACTCCTCGGTTTTTTGCAACTAATAAAGCATTAAAGAAGGTAATGGGAGAATTAGAAAAATTAGGATGTATAGTAAAAGATTTCAGAACGCTAAAAAATGAGAAGCAAGCTAAAGAATTCGGAAATTCTTTCAACTTATAATGTTTCATAAAATTGCCACAGTGTAAACTGTGGCATTTTTGGAATATAAATAATTAATGAGGTATGATATTATGAAAAGAGTAAAGATAAAAGTAAATAATAAACAAACATCTCCTGATGGGAGTAAAGATGTAGTTAGTTATGAAGGAAAAGGTGATTACAAGTTTAAAAATGGTAAACACTATTTAATTTATAATGAAAACAATAAAGGATTAGAAGAAGTGAAAACAATTTTAAGGTTAGACGAGTCAAAAAACAATATTTTATTAAAAAGAGCTCAACCAAATGAAATGAGACAGATTTTTGATGAAAATAATAAATGTGAGTTTAAATATAATTTAGGGACTCATAAAATGATTTTTATAACTGATACTAAAAGTGTTGAAATTGATCTTAATGATAAAAAGGGCAAGATTAAGATTAAATATGACTTACTACAAGGTGAGCAAGTTTTCACAAGCAATAATTTAAAAGTAGAATATCGATTTATAGATAAGGAGTGACAGATTTAATGGTTAAAAACATAATAAAAAAAGTGGAAAAGAATTTAAAAAAATCAATTAAAGAAGCTTTGGTAACTACCTTAAAACAGGAAGATATTGAGTTAGAACAGATTCCAGATATTAAAGTTGAAGTACCACGTGAAAAAGAACACGGGGATTATGCAACAAATATAGCAATGGTTATGGCTAAACATTTCAAAAGAGCCCCCCGCCAAATTGCTGAGTTGATTTCTGAAAACATTGATTCTGAGTTAATTAAAGAGGTTTCAGTGGCTGGTCCTGGTTTTATTAATTTTGAATTGATAAATAAATGGTTATATGAAACCATAGATTTAATTGATAAATATGAAGATAAATATGGTGAAATTGATATTGGTGAGCACAAAAAAGTCTTAATTGAATTTGTAAGTGCTAATCCTACCGGACCTCTTCATGTGGGTCACAGCAGGGGTGCAGTAGTTGGCGATATGACTGCCAATATCATGGAAACCGCTGGTTATGAAGTAGACCGTGAATATTATTTTAATGATGCAGGCAATCAGATAAATATTTTAGCAGAATCAACTTTGATAAGGTATAAACAATTATTTGATATTGAAGAAGAATTGCCCGAGAATTCTTATCAGGGAGAATATCTAATAAATATAGCAAAAGATCTAAAAGACAAATGGGGTAAAGAACTTTTAGATAAAAATAAAAAAGAGCAACTTAAAATATGCAGGGACTACGCATTTAAAGAATTAAAAAACAAAATCGAAAAGGATTTAAATTACTTCGGTATAAGGTTTGATAATTGGTTTTATGAAAGTACACTTCATGATGGAAATATAGAAAATGTAATAGAAATTTTAAAAGATAAAGGTTATATTTATGAAAAAGATGAAGCACTTTGGTTTAAATCAACCCAATTTGGGGATGACAAAGATCGGGTTATAGTTAAATCGGACGGTTCATTAACATATTTAGCTGCAGATATAGCCTACCATCTTGATAAAATCGAAAGAGGTTATGATAAATTAATAAATGTTTGGGGAGCCGACCATCATGGGTACATAGATCGTGTAAAAGCCTCTATTCAAGCTTTGGGTTATCCCGAAGATATGCTAGAGATTATAATAGTGCAAATTGTTACCTTAATTAGAGGTGGGGAAAAGGTAACAATGTCCAAAAGAGCTGGTGAATTTGTGACAATGCGTGATGTAATAGATGAAGTTGGTAGAGATGCTGCTCGTTACTTTTATATCATGCGTAGTTCTGATAGTCACTTTGATTTCAATTTAGAATTAGCTAAAGAAGAATCCAGCAATAATCCTGTATATTATATTCAATATGCCCATGCCCGTATCCACAGTATTTTGGAAAATGCTGGTGAGCTTAATACTGAAAATGCCAATTTAAATCTTTTAGATAAAGAAGAAGAGATAGAACTCATCAAATGGATGGCTCATTATCCAGAGGTTATAAAAGATAGTGCGGAAAACCGCCAACCACATATATTGGCTAATTATGCATATGATTTAGCAAATGCCTTTCATGTTTTTTATAATAAATGCCAGGTAATTACAGAGGATAAAGAACTAAGTAAGTCACGATTAAAATTAGTTTTATCTTTACAACAAGTACTCCAGAACTTGTTTTCAGTTCTAGGAATAGATGCGCCAGATCAGATGTAAATAAATTTTGAAAAGAAAGGGGTTGCGAATTGTGACAAAGTATATTTTTGTAACAGGAGGAGTTGTTTCTGCCTTGGGTAAAGGCATAACAGCTGCTTCCTTAGGAAGACTGCTAAAAAGCAGGGGATTAAATGTGAGTATTCAAAAATTTGACCCTTACATAAATGTTGATCCAGGTACAATGAGTCCTTATCAACACGGAGAGGTGTTTGTAACCAAAGATGGTGCGGAGACCGATCTTGATTTAGGTCATTATGAAAGATTTATTAATGAAGATTTAACGAGCAATAATAATGTGACTACAGGTCAAATTTATGGTTCGGTAATTGCCAAAGAACGCAGAGGTGATTACCTAGGAGCTACTGTTCAGGTTATTCCACACATTACAGATGAAATAAAGGAAAGAATTACTAGGGTTGGTAAAGAAACAGATGCAGATGTTGTAATTACTGAGATTGGTGGTACAGTTGGTGATATAGAAAGTCAACCTTTTATGGAAGCAATACGTCAACTTAAAGGTGATTTAGGTAAAGAGAATGTTTTTTATCTACACTGTACTTTAGTACCTTATGTCAAAACAGCTGGAGAACTAAAAACTAAACCCACCCAACATAGTTTAAAAGAATTACGTGGAATTGGAATCCAACCCGATTCTTTAATCTGTAGATCTGACCGGGAACTTACAAAAGAAGTAAAAGACAAAATATCATTATTTGGAGATATTGAAAAAGAAGCAGTTATTCAGGTGGTTGATGCAGACCATATTTATGAAGTTCCTTTAATGATAGAGCGGGAAGGTTTAGCTGACATTGTAATCGGGAAAATGCAATTAGAAGATGCCGTGGATAGTCCTGATCTTGAACAATGGAAAAACATGGTCAAATCAATGAAACAATTAAGTGAAAAAACAACTATTGCTATTGTCGGTAAATATGTGGAGTTGCCTGATGCATATATTAGTATAAGTGAGGCCTTAAGCCATGCAGGTGTAGAAAATAATAGTGAAGTAGATATTAAATATATTTACTCTGAAGATATGGAAAAAGAAGAAGAATTAGACACCTATTTTCAAAATGTAGACGGAATCTTGGTTCCGGGTGGATTCGGACAGCGCGGTATTGAAGGAAAAATTAATGCTATTCAATATGCTAGAGAAAACAAGATACCTTACTTTGGAATTTGTTTAGGTATGCAATGTGCAGTAATTGAATATAGTCGTAATGAATTAGGATTAGAGGGTGCCAATAGTGCTGAATTTGATCCTGATACTACTCATCCAGTAATTGATTTGATGCCCGAACAAAAGGATATTGAAGATATGGGGGGGACAATGCGTCTAGGTATCTATCCCTGTCGGCTTGCTAAAACAACTAAAAGTAAAAGTCTTTACAAAGAAGAAATTATTTATGAAAGACACCGCCATCGTTATGAATTGAATAATGAATATCGAAATAAACTTAAAAACAACGGGATGTTAATGGCAGGAGTATCTCCGGATGAAAAACTAGTAGAAATCGTTGAGTTAGATGACCATCCCTGGTTTGTTGCAACTCAGTTTCATCCAGAATTTAAATCAAGACCCAATAGACCCCATCCATTATTTGTAGGTTTTGTGGAAGCAGCTTTAAATTTTGACCAATGATTGAAAAAATTCATAAAATTAAAGGAGGATTATGATGAACAAAAAAAGTGTAGAAGTAGATTTATCCCCCCCGTTAGCTACTATTTATTTAAATCGTCCGAAGGTCTTAAATGCTTATAACGAAGAGCTACTAGATCAATTTAAAGTAAGAGCAGGAGAGGTTTTCAATAATGAAGAAATAAATGCTGTTATTATTACTGGTAGAGGTGATAAATCTTTTTCAGTAGGAGCGGATATAGAGCTTCTAGAAGAATTGAATTCGGAAACAGCTAAAGTTATAGCCGATAAAGGGAAGGTTATTTGTGATATGATTGAAGATACAGAAAAAGTTGTATTGTCTGCTGTAAATGGATATGCATTAGGTGGAGGTATGGAATTGACACTGGCCTGTGATTTAAGAATTGCCAGTACTAGAGCTCGTTTTGGACAGCCGGAAGTAAGTTTGGGGTTAATCCCAGGTTTTTCTGGCACACAAAGACTGCCTAGAATATTAGGAATCGGACGAGCCAAAGAACTCCTTTTTACCGGGAATATTATTGATGCAGAAGAAGCCTATGAAATAGGGTTGGTTAATAAGTTAGTAACTCCTCGTGATCTCTTAAAAGTTAGTAAAAATATGGCCCGTAGAATTACTGATCAATCTTCTAGAGCAGTGGGTATGATTAAACAGTCTATAAATGTTGGTTACTCAAACGGGTGTGACAAGGGGAAAAAATTTGAAACAGAATCTTTCCAAAAATGTTTTGAGAGTGAGGACCATGTAGAAAGAATTAAAAGAATGAAAGAGAAATTAAAAAAATAGGTGATAATTAATGAAAGGTAAAAAAACAATATTATTTGATTTAGATGGAACTTTGCTACCAATGGATATGGATAACTTTATCGAAAAGTATTTCGAAGTATTATCTAATCATTTCTCTGATTTATTTAAACCACAGCATTTTATTAAAGTGGTTAATAAAGCCACTGAAAACATGATAAAAAATAATGGTAAAAAAACTAATCAGGAAGTTTTTACTGAAAATTTTTTTGAATTAATAAATTTAGAAAAAACTAATAGAGAAGAAATTTGGAATAAATTTGATTCTTTTTATGAAGATGTTTTTCCTGGTTTACAAAAATATTTTGACCTTGATAAAAAAGGAAAAGAAATTATTGAAAAAGCTAAGGAAAAAGGATTTGATATGGTGATAGCCACCAATCCATTGTTTCCACGTAATGCAATTACAGCAAGATTGGAATGGATTGACCTTGACCCAACTGATTTCTCATATATTACTTCCTATGAAGACATGCATTATTGTAAGCCTAATCCAGGCTATTACCAGGAAATATTGGAGGTTATTGAATGCGAATCTCAAAACTGTGTAATGGTCGGAAATGATGTAAGAGATGATATGGTTGCTAAAAAAGTAGGGATCAAAACTTTTTTAATTGAAGATTTTAAAGTTGAAAGGAAAGATGTTGATATTAAACCGGACTGGAAGGGAACGCGTAATGATATTATTGATTACTTAGATAACTTTGAGGTGAAAAAATAATGAAAAAAATTATTAAAACAGATAAAGCACCTGCTGCTATCGGCAGCTATTCTCAGGCTGTAAAAGCAGGAAGTACTTTGTATATAAGTGGTCAAATATCTTTAAATGTAGAAGGAGAACTAATTATGTCTTCTATAGAGGATCAAACTGAACAGGTTTTAAAGAATTTAGAAGCAATTTTAAAAGAAGTGGGTGGAAATTTCAATAATGTTGTGAAGGCAACAATTTATACTGATGATATTGCATATTTTAATGAAATAAATGAAGTATATGGAAGGTATTTTAAAAAAGAACCTCCGGCAAGAGCATTTGTTGAGGTTTCAGCTCTTCCCAAAGGAGTAAATGTTGAAATCGAAGCTATTGCAGAACTTTAAATGTTCCCCCCAATAAGAGGTATTTCAATCTCTAATGGAGGATTTTTAATTTCATTAGAGAAGTATTAATTTGAGGGGGTGGATCCTGTTAATTATAACAGGGGGTCTTATGTTACTCGATAAAACTATAGAATTAGCTCTACGCTGCCACCATTGTGGCAGGCTGGAGAAAAGAAAATTGAATATATTTCAGATCAGAGATGATGAAATGTTTATCCTCAAATGTTCTTGTGGTAGTATAAAAGCAAGAATAAAAGAAAAAGGGGATAAATATATTCAGTTGGAATATAGTTGTTTTTTATGTGACGAAGATCACCGCCGAATTATAGACAAAAAAGAGTTCTGGAATCTGAAAACTATTAACCACATTAAATGTTTAAAAAGTGGTTTAGATATAGGTTCTTATGGTAATCAAGAGTTAATAGAAGAGGAGTTAAACAAACAAAAAGAAGAACTCAGGGTCCTAGCAGATGAATTAGGTTTAAATGATTTTCGGGAACCCGAAATATTACTTGAGGTTTTTAATACAGTACATGACCATGCTTCTAATTCAAAACTATATTGTGAATGTGGAAGTGATGATATAGAGGTTAAATTATATTCAAGCAAGGTAAAACTTAAATGCCGAAAATGTGGAAGTATTCTTAATATTTCGGCTGAAACAGAGGCTCAGCTTAATGAAATTAAAAACAAAGAAGATATAGTTATTAAAAATGTTAATAGGTCTGAAAATAATTGGACTGATAATAAATACAAGGGGGAATAAAAATGGGTTTAGTACCAATGGCAGATATTTTAGAAAAGGCAAATGATGAATATTATGCTGTAGGTGGATTTAATATTAATAATATGGAGTTTTTACAAGGAATTATATGGGCAGCTGAAGAAACCAACTCACCTTTGATTTTACAAGCTAGTGAAGGTGCAATTAAATACATAGGTATGGATTATGTTATAAATATGGTTAAAGCTGCTGTTAAAGATACACATATTCCAGTTGCACTTCATCTTGATCACGGGAGTAGTTATGAAGTAATAATGAGGTGTATCAGAGAAGGATTTAGTTCAGTAATGTTTGATGGTTCTAAATATCCATTTAAACAAAATATAAGATTGACAAAAGAAGTTGTGAAAGCAGCTCATAGTGTTGGAGTAACAGTAGAAGCAGAGCTTGGAAAAATAGGTGGAACAGAAGATGATGTAAATGTTGATGAAAAAGATGCAAAGTTTACAAAACCTGAAGAAGCTGAAGAATTTGTAGAAAAAACAGGTGTTGATGCCCTTGCGATTGCAATTGGAACAGCTCATGGTGTATATAAAGGAGATCCTGAATTAGATTTTGCTCGTTTAGAAAAAATAAATTCTAGTTTAAATATGCCATTAGTATTACACGGTGCTTCTGGAGTACCGGATGCCGATGTTCGTAAAGCTGTATCAATGGGTATAAATAAAGTAAATGTGAATACTGCTTTTCAGCAAGCATTTACTGCTAAAGTAAAAGAATTATTTGATAAAGATCCTGACTTATATGATCCTCGTAAGTACTGTGGTCCTGGAAGAGATGCAATATCTGAAGCAGTTAAGGAAAAGATTGAGATTTTGGGAAGTAAAAATAAAGCATAGAATTAATTAATAAATAAAGGGATACCAACCTTGGTATCCCTTCAATCCTTCCTTTTCCCACCATTTGTTTAAAATCCAGTAATATTATATCGAAAGGAGCAATATATGCTAGAGATTTGGATAGAGTTTTTAATAATGGCTGGCCTTATTATTATTTCTGGTACTTATCTTTCTAGGTTTGGAGATGTAATAGCGGATAAAACCGGTTTAGGGCAAGCGGTTATTGGAGTTGCTTTGATTGCAATGGCTACTTCATTACCAGAAGTAGTTACTAGTTCGACCTCTGCTTTCTTGGGGGCCCCTAATATTGCAGTTGGGAATGCCTTTGGGAGTAATACATTTAATTTGTTAATTTTAGGTATTGTAGATATATTGCATGATAATAAGTTGCCGCTTACTCAGAGTTTGAATTATTCCCATGTAATGACCGGAGCTTGGGGTATACTTTTATCTGCAATAGTTGTTATTTCAATTATTATTGCAAACTTTACTAATTATAGTATAGGTATATTAGGAGTTGGACTAGACAGTATAATTCTGATTGCAACATATTTTCTTGCCATGTTTTTAATTTTAAGGTTTGAGGAGAAAAACCCTCTTGATGATAACATTAGAGAAGAGGTTCCTTTTTTAAAAACCACTCTCAAAAAAGCTTCAATTGGTTTTTTTATTTCTGCTGTCGTAATTGTATATGCCGGTGTAAGATTAGCAGTTTCTGCTGATAAAATAGCTACTTTAACCGGTATAGACCATACTTTTGTAGGTAGTATTCTAGTAGCTGCCGCTACATCTTTACCCGAATTGGTTACAGCCATTTCAGCAGTAAAAATTAAGGCTTATGACATGGCAGCCGGGAATGTACTTGGTAGTAACATTTTCAACATGAGTATAATTTTCTTTGGAGATATATTTTTACGAGATGGATATATATTAGCAGAAGCAAGTATGTTACATTTAGTGACTGCATCTATTGGCATAATTATGGCTTCAATATTTATTGTTGGTCTATTTTATAAGTCGAAACGGAAATTTCTTGGAATGGGTTGGGATTCAATAGCAGTTTTTATAGTATATTTATTAGGTTTTTATTTATTATTTCAATTGGGAGTAGCAATTTAAATTCTAGAGAGAGGTGTCTTATATTTGTTAAATATTAGTGAATTAGAGAAAAAAACAATTACAGAGTTACATGACCTGGCGAAAGATTTAGATATATCAGGTTATACAACAATGCGGAAAAAGGATTTAATATTTGCCATCCTTGAAAACGAAACAGAAAAGGGAGGCAATATTTTTGCGGAAGGTGTTT
Organism: uncultured Halanaerobiales bacterium; assembly: GCA_913055675.1. Classification (GTDB taxonomy): domain Bacteria; phylum Bacillota; class Halanaerobiia; order Halanaerobiales; family M55B127; genus M55B127. The sequence goes on along the minus strand of CAJXKY010000014.1, from coordinate 13,544 downwards.
TAGATATTATACCAAATGAAGGTTACGGGTTTTTAAGGCCTTCTAAATATGTTCCTTCTAGTGATGATATCTATATTTCTGCTTCTCAAATTAAACGGTTTGATTTGAGATCGGGTGATGTAGTATCAGGTCAGGTTAGGGAACCGAAAGATAATGAGAAATATTTTGCTTTATTAAGGATAGAAGCAGTGAACTATCAAGATCCCGAAAAGGCTACAGAACGAGCATATTTCGAAGATTTAACCCCGTTATACCCTCAGGAAAGGCTTAGGCTTGAATATAAACAACAGGATGTCTCTACTCGTCTTATGGACCTTATTTCACCGATCGGTAAAGGTCAGCGTGGTTTGATAGTTTCGCCACCTAAAGCGGGTAAAACAGTATTATTAAAAAAGATTGCAAACAGCATCCGACATAATTATCCCAGTGTTAAATTAATGATTTTGCTTATAGATGAACGTCCTGAAGAAGTAACTGATATGAAGAGGTCTGTTGATGCAGAAGTAATTAGCTCTACTTTTGATGAAGCGCCTGAACAGCATATCCAGGTAGCAAAATTGCTACTAAAAAAAGCCAAAAGACTTGTAGAACATAAATATGATGTAGTAGTATTATTAGATAGTATAACAAGATTAGCAAGGGCTTCTAATATTACAGTTCCACCTAGTGGTAGAACACTTTCGGGTGGTTTAGACCCATCTGCAATGTACTTTCCTAAAAGCTTCTTTGGTGCGGGAAGAAATATCGAAGAAGGTGGAAGTTTAAGTATATTAGCTACTTCCTTAATAGAGACTGGGAGTAGGATGGATGACGTAATTTATGAGGAGTTTAAAGGAACTGGTAACATGGAACTACATTTAAGTAGAGAACTTGCCGAGAGAAGAATTTTCCCTGCCATAGATATTCAAAAATCTGGTACTAGAAAAGAAGAACTAATCCTTGATGAGGAAGAATTAGATGTGATGTGGAGTCTACGTAAACAAATTGCACAGTCTAGACCTTATGATATTATGAATACCTTTATCAAGCAGATTAAAAACACTACAGACAACCAAGAATTGCTTACTGCCTTAAGGCAAATCATAAAAAAATCTTGATAAATAGGTAACTTTTCTGTATAATATAGGATGGTTAGGATGATGGTTGCATCCTAAAATTTACTATGTTATAATAATTCTAGCTGTAAAGAAGAAAACTAAAATATAAAACATATATAAAATGATAAGACTGCTAAGAAAGAGGTGAAATATATGCAGAAAGAATTACATCCTGAATTTAAGGAAACTACTATAACCTGTGCTTGTGGTGAAGAATATAAGACTAAATCCACCCGAGATGAGATCCGTGTTGAGGTTTGTTCTAGCTGTCATCCATTCTATACTGGTAAGAAACGTAGAGCAGCTAAAGGTGGTAGGGTTGAAAGATTTAATGAAAAATATGGCTTAACAAGTGACGAAGAAGAAACTGAAGAAGAATAATTATTTCATTAACAATAACGCAGGGCTTTAGCTCTGCTTTTTTCTTATGTATAAAAAAGATAAGAAGAGAGGGGTAATCTTGCATGTATAAGATTAATAATAGCGGCTGGATTGAAGTGATTACTGGCCCAATGTATTCTGGTAAAAGTGAAGAACTTATCAGAAGAATTAGAAGGGTAAAAATCGCGAAAAAAGACGTTAAGGTTTTTAAACCTATTATTGATGATAGATATAGTAATGATAATGTGGTTTCTCATAGTGGAGATAGTATTGAAGCAATTCCTGTAGATTATCCAGAAGAGTTATTTGACAGGTTAGAAGAAGATACTGAGGTTGTTGCTATCGATGAAATCCAGTTCTTTTCAAAAGATATTATAGAGATTATTGAAGAACTTGCAGATCAAGGGATGAGAGTTATTGTAGCTGGATTAGATAGAGATTTCAGGAATGAACCGTTTGTACCGGTACCTGAATTATTATCCAGAGCAGAATATATCGAAAAACTGCATGCGATATGTTTACAATGTGGAGATCCTGCCACTAGAACACAAAGGTTAATTGATGGAGAACCTGCTCCTTATGATGATGACGTTATTTTAGTTGGAGCAACTGAAAATTATGAGGCAAGATGTAGAAGCTGCCACGAAGTAAAAGACAAACCTAAAGGAGATATAAATGAGTAAAGAAGTTGATTACGGCGGACAGGCTGTTATCGAAGGTGTAATGATGAAAGGCCTAAACCGTCTGGCGATAGCCGTTAGAAAACCGGATAATTCAATAGTTGTCAAAAAAAGAAACTTAACTCCCTTAAGTGAAAAGTTTAAATTTTTGGGATGGCCCTTTATCAGGGGAGTTGTAGCTCTTTTTAGTTCTCTGATACTTGGTATGCAATCCTTAAGTTTTGCTGCTAATCAGGCTACTGAAGAAGATGAAGAACTTACTCCTCTAGAAATGGGTTTAACTATCCTAGTATCATTAGGATTGGCCATTTTATTATTTGTAGCATTACCTGCTGGGATTATTGCTTTAATTCAAGAATATATAAGTTATAATTTAGTTTTAAACCTTATTGAAGGGTTAATTAAAGTTTCAGCCTTCTTATTATATATAGTAGCTATTTCAAGATTAGATGATATAAAAAGAGTCTTTATGTACCATGGGGCTGAACACAAAGTTATTCATAACTATGAGTCCAATAAAGATTTATCTGTAGAGAATGCTAGGGAATTTACTACCCTGCATGCAAGATGTGGAACTAATTTCTTATTTATAGTTATTATATTAAGTATATTATTTTTCTCCTTTTTCGGGAGACCTCCTGTTCTTTATAGAATCTTATACCATTTAATGCTTTTACCGGTTATTGCCGGTACTTCTTATGAAGTGATTAAACTGGCCGGAGGTAAAGAGGTTAATCCTATTATTAAAGTATTATCCACTCCAGGACTTTGGTTACAAAAATTGACAACACGTGAACCTGATGATGATATGTTAGAAGTTGCAATTACTGCACTTGAAAATGTTTTGCCTGGAGAAGAAAGAGGTGAAGAAGATGTTTGATTTAGAATCTAAACTTGAAGAAAAGTATGAAGAGTATCAAAAATTAAATAAAAAGATCAGTGACCCAGAAGTAATGAATGATTCTGATAAATATCAAAAGCTTTTAAAGAGACATGCTAAGTTAAAAAAGCTTATTGAGTATTATCATGAATATAAAGAAATTAAAGAAGATATTGAAGAAGCAGAGGAACTAATTGAAGAAGATTCCGAGATGAAAGGTTTAGCTGAAGCAGAATTAGAAGATCTTAAACCTCGCATGGAAGAATTGGAAGAGCAACTTCCCATAATGCTCTTGCCAGACAACCCTGATGATGAGAAAAACGTAATAGTCGAAATCAGAGCTGGAGCTGGTGGAGATGAAGCTGGTTTATTTGCAGCAGATCTCTTTAGAATGTATACCCATTATGCAGAAAACAATAACTGGAAATGGGAATTAATGAATGCCAATGAATCTGGAGTCGGTGGATTTAAAGAAGTAATCTTTTCTGTAGAAGGAAAAGAGGTATACAAACGACTTAAGTATGAAAGTGGAGTTCACCGTGTTCAAAGAGTTCCTTCTACTGAGTCAAGTGGTAGAATCCATACTTCAACCGCTACAGTTGCAGTTTTACCTGAAGCGGAAGAAGTAGATGTAGAAATTGAAACCAATGATTTAAAAATTGATTATTTCCGTTCTAGTGGCCCGGGAGGACAAAGTGTAAATACTACAGATTCTGCTGTAAGAATTACCCATGAGCCTTCTGGTTTGAAAGTATCCTGTCAAGATGAAAAGTCTCAGCATAAAAACAAGGCTAAAGCAATGCGGGTTTTAAGAGCACGTTTAAAGGAAAAAAGAGAAAAAGAAAAACAAGCGGAGCGCGCAGAAGCTAGGAAAAGCCAAATCGGGACTGGTCAAAGAAGTGAAAAAATAAGAACATACAATTTTCCTCAAGGTAGAGTTAATGACCATAGAATTAATTTAACAGTTCACCAGCTAGAAAAAATCCTAGATGGAGAATTAGATATAGTAATTGAACCTTTAATTGAAGAAGATACACTGAAAAAACTAGAGAAGGTGTAAGAGTTGAATATCAAAGAAGTTTTAGTCAATACAGAAGAATATTTCGAAAAAAATAATATTGATAATCCAAGATTAGATGCGGAAGTACTCCTTGCCGAGCTTCTTGATATGGAAAGAATAAAGTTATATGTTAACTTTGATTATCCTTTAAAAGATGAAGAAATTGCTAAGTACCGAGCGATGATCAAAAAAAGAGCTCAACATATACCGGTTGCATATATTACAGGTCATAAGGAATTTATGTCACTTGACTTTTATGTAAATGAAGATGTACTTCTTCCTCGACCAGAAACAGAGATTATTGTTGAATATTTAATTGATCATTTTGAAGAGAAAAATATGGATAGGATTAATATTGTGGAAGTTGGGACTGGTAGTGGAGCTATAATGGTTAGTATGGGCCATTATTTAGAAAATTCGAGGATTTTAGGTGTAGAAATAGATCAAGATGCCTTAGAAGTTACCAAAAAAAATGTTGAAAAATTTTCTCTAAGTGATAGACTTAAGGTAACAAAAGGTGATCTTTTAAAACCGCTTATTAATAGGGGAATAAGCAATGTAGATCTCCTTGTATCTAATCCACCTTATATTAGTGAAGAAGAGATGCATACCCTTCCACCTGAAGTTCAAAAAGAACCACATAAAGCTCTTTATGGAGGAAGAAAAGGTTTGGAAATATATAAAAAACTAATTCCACAGTCACTTGATGTTCTTAAAACGAATGGGATGATTGCTTTAGAGATAGGATACAAGCAGGCAGAGGATGTTAAAAAAATATTATTTCACAATAATTTCAGAGATATTGAAGTTAGACAAGATTATGCAGATAAAGATCGTTTTATAATAGCTTATAAGGGGTAAAAAGATGTATAATACAGAGGTTATAAAAATCGATGATGGTCTGATAAAAGAACATTCTATCAATAAAATAGCTAAAACAACTGCTATAGAAAAAGCGGCTCAACTTCTATTAAATAATGAAGTGGTTGCTTTTCCGACAGAAACAGTTTATGGATTAGGAGCTAATGCTTTAGAAAAACAAGCAGTTTCGAAAATTTTTGAAGCAAAAGGACGTCCTACTGATAATCCCTTAATTGCTCATATTTCTGATAAGAATCAACTACCCGTTATAATTGAAGGTGATGTACCCGAGATAGCGAAAAAATTAATTAATAAATTTTGGCCGGGCCCATTGACATTAATCTTCAATAAAAGCTTGAGGATGCCTCAAGTTACTACTGCTGGACTTAATACAGTAGCGGTCAGAATGCCATCTCATCCTGTTGCCTTAGCATTAATTTCTAAAGTAAATTTACCCTTAGCAGCTCCTAGCGCTAATTCTTCTGGCTTTCCTTCTCCTACAAGAGCCCAACATGTTTATAATGATTTAAATGGAAAAATCCCCCTTATCGTTGATGGGGGAATTTGTAATATTGGGGTTGAATCTACCGTAATAGAAATTGAAGGAAACACTGTAAACATTTTAAGGCCAGGTGGAATTACCAGAAAAATGATTAGTGAAGTTATTGGAGATTCTTATCAGGTGAAGTTGGAAAATTCAGCTGAAGTAAATAGACCAAAATCCCCAGGGATGAAATACAAACATTATGCTCCCAACACTCCTTTATGGATTTTAAAAAATGAAAATAATTTAGAAGAACTTTTGAGTAAGTATAATATTAATAACAAGGAGACATTATTAATTTTATCTAGTGAAACATTAAATGAGATTGATAAAGGCTTTGTGAAGACAAATATAAAAAACATGGGTACAATAAATAATCTAGAATATATAGCAAAGAATTTATTTAACCTTTTGAGAGAAGCGGATCAAAAGGATTATGAACTTGTTTTAATAGAAGAAGTTCCTAATACAGATATAGGTGAAGCTGTGATGAACAGGTTAAAGAAAGCAGCTATAAAAACAATTTGAAAAGGAGAGTATATATGAATATTTTATTTGTGTGTACAGGGAATACTTGCCGTAGTCCAATGGCAGAATATTTTGCTAGAAGATATATTGAAGAAAATAATTTAGAAAATTTTAAAGTGACTTCTGCAGGTATAAATGCAGCTACAGGTGAAAATGCCTCTGAAGAAGCTATTGAAGTTATGGAAGAAAAAGGTATAGATATTACAATGCATAAAAGCAAGATGTTAATGGAAGAAGATTTAAAGGAAAATGATAAAGTTTTAACTATGACAAATAGCCATAAAGAAGTAATTCAAGATATGTATGATTATGATAATGTTTATACACTCAAACACTTTGTTAATACCTGTGAAGATTGTGATATATTAGATCCTTATGGGTTCGGGGTAGACAAATATAGGGAGACCCGAGATGAAATAGAAGATGCCGTAAAAAAACTATTAGAAAAATTGAATGATAAGTAAAAAAGGCAGGAAAAAGTAGACTAATCTAGAATATAAAAACTTAGGATAACTCGGATTTTGGTATATTTTGAAAAGAAGATAATTTATTCAAAAAAACGGTAAATTTTATCTGTTAAAATTGGAATGCTGATGATGACAAAGACTAAAAAGAATTGAAAGGGGAATATTTATAAAATGAGCGAGACTATTCTTATTGAACATCCTTTAATTCAGCATAAGTTAACTATGATTCGTAAAAAGGATACAGGCCCTAAAGAATTCAGGGAATTAGTTGATGAAGTTTCTACTTTAATGGTTTATGAGGTGACTCGAGATCTTCCCTTAGAAGATGTGGAAATTGAAACTCCTATTTGTAAAACTAAATCTAAAATGATAAGAGGTAAAAACCTTGGTATTGTTCCAATTTTAAGAGCTGGTTTGGGAATGTTAGATGGAGTATTAGATTTAATTCCTACAGCAAAAGTGGGTCATGTTGGCTTATATAGAGATCCTGAAACACTGGAACCTGTAGAATATTATTGTAAATTACCTACTGATGTAACAGAACGCGATTTAATTGTTATTGATCCGATGTTAGCCACTGGCGGCACAGCTACTGCAGCGGTTAACTATATTAAGGAAAGAAATCCCCGTAATATTAAACTTGTAATATTAATTGCAGCTCCAGAAGGAATTGAACGTGTGCAAAAAGCTCATCCAGATGTAGATATATATACAGCAGCTATAGATGAAAAACTTAATGATCATGCATATATAGTGCCTGGCCTAGGTGATGCAGGAGATAGGTTATACGGTACAAAATAATCCTATTTAAAGAAGGGACCTAAAGTGATTACTAAATTTGCCTTGATTTTTATAACCAGTTTAATAATAAGCTTTGTCCTAACACCACTTGTAAAAAAATTAGCTAATTATTACAATGGTTTTGATTTACCTTCAAAGCGTAGGATAAATAATAAACCTGTTCCTAACACAGGAGGATTAGCTATATTTTTAGCTTTTATAATTAGCTATTTTATCTTTAATGATCACTCCTTGTCTACTTATGGGGTAATGTTTGGAGCAACATTTATATTTATCTTGGGATTAATTGATGATATATTTGAGATCGCACCTATTATAAAGTTATTAGGACAAATTGGTGGGGCTTTGATATTAATATATTATGGAGTCCAGATTAATTTTATTACTAATCCTTTAGGTGGGATGATTTATTTAGGATACTTTAGTGTCCCTATTACTATATTATGGGTTGTAGGTATTACAAACACCATTAATTTAATTGATGGTCTTGATGGTTTAGCTGCAGGTATTTCTATCGTAGCTTCAATCACATTATTCTCTGTTGCAATGCAGGAAATACGTTTAATACCAGCTGTCTTAGCGATTACTTTGGCTGGAAGTTTAAGTGGGTTTTTAAAATACAATTTTCACCCTGCCGAGATTTTCATGGGTGATTCTGGTTCGATGTTTACCGGTTATATTTTAGCAGCTATTTCTGTAACTGGTGCCCTTAAAAGCGCTGCTGCTGTTACAATAGTTGTTCCAATTTTAGCACTCGGGATCCCAATTTTTGATACTGTTTTTGCTATTATAAGGAGACTTTATCATAATAAACCGATTGGTAAAGCAGATCGTGGACACATTCATCATCGGTTAATGGCTCTTGGATGGAGTCATAGACAGGCTGTTATCATAGTTTATGGAAGTAGCATTTTATTAGGTTTTACTGCATTAATAATAAATGGATTAGATATCAAAAATGGTATGATCCTATTTGGTTTATCAATAGTAGGAGTTATATACGGAGCATGGAGACTCGGAATATTTTCTACTGAACTTACCCATGAAAGTAAGGTTTGGGAAGAAGGGAAATAATACTTTACATCTATACTTCTTTGTGATATATTTAACAATGTCAATAAAAGAAAACGGGCCAGGATTATTATTGAAAAATGATAATCATGGTTTTTTATTTATATCAACTAAATTTTTAGAAATATCAAAAAGCTACAGATCTATTGGAAATTAAAATTATCCTGTGATATAATGTTTATTTGTAGAGTTGTAAAAAAATATAGTAAGCCAGAGGTTATTATAATGAAAAAAGATGACTGGCGTAGAATCATGAGAACGTTGGGACTATTAACACAACTTGGAATTGTCATCATTGTTAATATTGGTGTAGGCTTTTACCTTGGTCTTAAGTTAGATCAATGGTTAGGTTTTAATTTTTTATTTAAAATTATAGGAATTCTCATCGGAATAGGATCTGGATTTTTTTCTGATTATCAGTTAATTAAAGGATCCATGGAAGATGATGAGGATTATAATAAAGATTAATTTAAGAAAGGAGATTTTGCTATGAATCCCGGTCCACAGACGATAACTCATTTATTTGGTAAATCATATTTACCGGTTACAGACACCCTGATTATTGGTTGGGTATCTGTTATTTTAATTATTATATTAGCCAAATATTTAACCAGTGATTTAAAATTAAGACCGGAAGGCAAGCAGAATATTGCTGAGCTTTTTATAACTGCAGTATATGATCAAATTGAACCAATGATAGAAGGAGAAGGGTGGAAGTTTTTACCCTTTATAGCTACAATATTTATCTATATTGGTTTTAGCAATTTGATCGGTTTAGTGCCTGGGGTACCCAGCCCAACTGCAGATTTGAATACTACTTTAGGTTTAGCCCTTGTTGTCTTTTTAGTAAGTCACTTTGAAGGTATGAGAGACAAAGGGATTTGGGGATATATCAAAAGTTTTGGACAGCCTGTAATCTTTTTGCTGCCTTTAAATGTAGTTGGTGAACTTGCAAAACCAATTTCACACTCTTTCCGTCTTTTTGGTAATATAGTCGGTGGAGGTATTATTATTACATTAATTTATCAGGCTGCACCAGGTTTAATACCTGTTCCTTTACATGCCTGGTTTGATTTATTTATCGGCTTAATTCAGGCTTTAATATTTGGTATGGTTGCTATTGCTTATATTGCAGTAGCCAAGCAGTAGCAGAATCTTAAATTTAAGTATTATGTTTTTGGCAGAAGGGAGGACACTTTATGATTGAATTTTCACCTGGAACTATTGAAATGATTATACGAAGTGTTTCTGTAATTGCTGCCGGTCTAGCTTTAATAGCAGGAGTCGGCCCCGGTATAGGAATGGGTTATGCTGCCGGTAAAGCTACTTCAGGTGTTAGAAGACAGCCGGAAGCACGAGGAGCAATAGTTACAACTATGCTCTTAGGCCAGATCATTTCTGGTTCAACCGGTATTTACTCTCTAGTGATTGCTATTTATTTAGTTTTCGCTTAAAAAGACTTGGGGTTTAATTTATGAAGTATATTAATAATCCGGATCGAATGCAGATTGAAATAATTAAGAGAACATATCTTGTTTCTAGTTTACCTATTGCATATTCTCTGATATCAGGAGAATTCGAAACCTTGTTAGGTTTTGTCTTCGGTCTGGTAATAAGTACTCTAATATTAAGATTAAGAGTTATAAATATTGAAAGATCACTTGATATGGAAGAAGAAAAAGCAGAAACCTTTATAAGAAACAGATACTTTATTGAGTATGCGATTTATCTTGTAGTACTTGTGGTTGCTAGAACAAATCCTTCTTTGAACTTTTTGGCCGCAGCTGTAGGTTTATTTATGATGAAATTTACAGTGATAATGTGGGTAATTTTTGATATGGCCAAAGGAGGATTAAAAAATAAATTACAAGAATATAAAGATTTAAAAGAAGACAAATCTGAGAAAGGGGGAAATTAAGATGGTAGAATTTGCACCAGAAGTTATTGATACTATCATTAGAGCATCTGCCTTACTAGGAGCTGGTTTTGCAATGATTGCTGGTATAGGTCCTGGTATTGGTCAGGGTTATGCTGCTGGTAAAGCTGTTGAGTCTGTTGCACGTGATCCTGAAGCAAGAGGTAATATTATTACTACAATGCTTTTAGGTCAGGCTGTTGCAGAGTCAACTGGTATATATTCCCTAGTTATTGCGATTGTTTTAATCTTTACAATATAATGAAACAGATGAGAGGGATTAACTCCCTCTCTTTTTAGCATTCATTAATTTTTATAATATTTTTCCCATTTTGATATTTTTCATTTTACGGGAGGTGAAGGACTTTGGTTGAAATTAATTCGACCTTGTTATGGCAAGTATTTAACTTTTTAGTACTTTTATGGCTACTAAAAAGATACTTATACGGGCCCATCAAGGAGATTTTAGATAAAAGAGAAAAAACAATAAAAAACGAAATTGAAGAAGCCGAACAAAAACATGAAGAGGCTATGGAATTAAAAAAAGAATATAAAGCCGAACTTAAAAGGGCCAGAGATAAATCTTCTGATATAATTGATAAAGCTGAAAGAAGAGCACGTGAACGTGCTAAAGAGATTATCAGTAAAGCCAAGAAACAGGCTGAAAAAATTGAAGAGGATAAATTAGCAGAAATTGAGCAAGCCAAAGTAGAAGCCCGCAAAGAAATCAGGAATGAGTTTACTGATGTCACTTTAAAGGCTGCTGCTCAAATGATTGGAAAAGAATTAGACCGCGAAAAGCACGAAGAATTAATGGCCCAGTATATAGAAAATCTTGATGAAGAGAAATTGGGTGATGTTCAGTGAAAAAGAATGAAATTGCCCGTCAATACAGCAAAGCCCTTTATGAAATAGGTGAAGAAAATGGTAATATGGGTGAGCTGTTTGAAGAGCTTGAAGAGTTCTGGAACACTTTACAGGAAAATGAACAGTTAAAAGAAGCACTTTTTCACCAAAGAGTACTCGTGGAGGAAAAGCAAGCTGTTTTGCAAAAAGGATTTAAAGATAAACTATCTAATCACATGTATAAATTTTTGATGCTTTTAATTGAAAAACGCAGAATATATTTTATTGAAAACATTCTTGAATCATTTAGAAAACTTATGCATAAACATGAAAATATTATTACAGTAGAAGTAACAACTGCTGTAGAAATGAATTCAGAATTAAGGGAAAAACTTAAAGAAAGATTGGATAAATTTGTAGATAAGAAAATTGAAATGAAAGAATACTGTGATTCCGATATAATCGGAGGGATGGTCATTAAAATAGGCGACTATCTAATAGATGGCAGTATTAAAAGCAAATTAGAATCCCTTGAAGATAAAATCAAGAAAATTCCATTACAGGAGATAGGGGTGTAATAATGGATCTTAGACCAGAAGAAATTAGTTCGATTATAAAAAAAGAAATTGAAGATTATGATGAAAGAGTTGAATCTGTTGGTGTAGGAACAGTATTAGATGTTGGAGATGGTATTGCCCATGTTTATGGATTAGAAGATGCCAAATCCAATGAACTATTAGAATTTCCCAATGGAGTCTATGGAATGGCTTTGAACTTAGAGGAAGACAACATTGGTGTAGTTTTACTTGGTAACGAAACCAAGATTAGTGAAGGTGATACAGTTAAAAGGACCGGTAACGTAGTAGAGGTACCGGTTGGTGAAGAATTATTAGGTAGAGTTGTAAATCCTCTTGGACAGCCGCTTGACGGCAAAGGGGAAATAAAAACTGATAAAACTAGACCGGTAGAGAAAAAAGCACCTGGTGTAATCGAGAGACAACCTGTTGAAGAACCACTTCAAACTGGTTTAAAAGCTATTGACTCGATGGTACCGATTGGTAGAGGTCAGCGTGAGTTGATAATAGGTGATCGTCAGACTGGTAAAACAGCTATCGGTATAGATACAATTATTAATCAAAAAGACGAAGATGTAATTTGTATATATGTTGCAATTGGTCAAAAGGAATCCACAGTGGCTCAAATCACTGAGGAATTAAAAGAACGCGGAGCAATGGAATATACTATAGTAGTTTCCGCTTCTGCTTCTAAACCTGCTCCAATAAGATATTTAGCTCCATATGCAGGTTGTGCGATGGGAGAGCATTTCATGTATGATCAAAATAAAGATGTATTAGTGATTTATGATGATTTATCTAAACATGCTGTTGCTTATCGTGCAATGTCACTATTATTAAGAAGACCTCCCGGACGTGAAGCTTATCCTGGTGATGTATTTTACTTACATTCCCGTTTACTTGAAAGAGCGGCTAAGCTCAGTGATGAAAAGGGTGCAGGTTCGTTAACAGCCTTACCAATTGTTGAGACACAAGCTGGTGACGTTTCAGCCTATATTCCAACAAACGTGATCTCGATTACTGATGGTCAGATTTATTTAGAAAGTGAACTTTTCTTCTCAGGTGTTAGACCAGCTATCAATGTTGGTATATCTGTTTCGCGTGTTGGTGGTAATGCCCAAATCAAAGCGATGAAAGATATTGCTGGTACCTTGAGATTAGATCTTTCCCAGTACAGAGAGTTAGAGGCTTTTGCTCAGTTCGGGTCTGACCTTGATGAAACAACACAGAACAAGCTAGCCCGTGGTGAGAGAATAGTTGAATCATTAAAACAACCTCAGTATAGTCCAATGCCGATTGCAAAACAGATAATTTCTATTTATGCAGTTGTTGAAGGATATCTTGATGATATTCCAGTCAGCAATGTTAATCGATTTGAAGAAGAACTTCTCTCTTATGTAGATAACAACCACTCTGATTTAAAAGACGACATTAAGAGAGCGGGTAAATTAGAAGACGATATTGAAGAACGACTTATTTCGATAATAGAAGAATTTAAAGAACTTTTTGAGGTAAAAGAAGAAAGTATTGTAGAATCTGAGGAAGAAACAGAAGAAGAATCGGCGTAAAAATGAGGGAGTAAAAAAGGTTATTGATTAATAAGTGTAAATCGACCTTTTAAAAAAATTGAGGTGAATGTTTATGGAAACGATGCGCGATATTAAAAGGCGTATTAGTAGTGTAAAAAACACTAAAAAGATAACAAGAGCAATGAAAATGGTTGCTGCGGCAAAATTACAGAATTCCCAAAAAACAGCCCGTGATGCAAAACCATTTTTCAATAAAACAAGAAAAATACTTTCTGATGTATATAAATTCACCGAGCAAAAAATGGAACA